>JBGPZN010000388.1:0-3750 GCA_041493815.1 Methylomirabilia bacterium | reverse complement strand
TGGCACAGGTGGGTGCGCCCGGTCAGGCAGTACTCGCAGTGGCCGCAGAAGATCGACAGGCAGGCGATGACGTGATCGCCCGGCTTGAACTCGTCCACGTGGGGGCCGACCGCCTCCACGATGCCGGCCGCCTCGTGGCCGAGGATGGCCGGCGCCGCGAACGGGTAGAGCCCCTCGATGAAGTGCAGGTCGCTGTGGCAGACGCCGCTGGCCACCGTGCGCACGAGCACCTCGCGCCCGATGGGCTTGGCGATGTCGACGTTCTCGATCGTGAGCGGCTGGTGGGGACCGTGGAAGACTGCAGCCTTCATGTGGTGCTCCTTTGGCGAGGGATCTGCGCGGGGCCAGTGTATCGTACCGTGCGCCGCCGCGCTGACGCGCGACCTCAGGACAGCGCGCGGCCCTTGCGGGCGATGAACTCCGGAAAGGCCGACTCGGCCTTGGCGCCCCGCACGACGGTGGTCGTGTAGCTCCGCTCGTTCATCCACTGCTCGTGCAGGTCACGGCCCAGGTCCTCGAGCAGCAGGGCCTTGACGCCCATCACCGCCTCGCGGCGGTTCTTGGCGATCATCGTGGCCAGCCACATGGTCTTGTCCCGCAGCTGGGCGCACGGCACCAGGTGGTTGAGCAGGCCGATGCGGTGCGCCTCCTCGGCCTCGACGACCCGGCCGGAGAAGAGCAGCTCCTTGGCGATGGGCCAGCCGACCTGGTTGGGCAGCGTCCAGGTGCTGTTGATGCGGCCGTAGGCGGCGGCCAGGAAGCGGAAGCTGGCGTGCTCGCAGCCGACGCGCATGTCGAGGGAGGACGCGAGCACCCCGGCGCCGCCGTAGGCGAGGCCGTTGATCATGCCGATCGTCGGCTTGGGGCAGGCGCTGATCTCGTAGCTGCCGCGGGCGCGGACGGCGTTGCGGGCGTCCAGCTCCTCCTGGGCATATCTCTTGTCGTCCTCGCGCTGCTCGTGGATGTCGCCACCGGCCGAGAACGCCCGGGTGCCGCTTCCGGTGATCACGAGGCAGCCGACCTCGTCATCGGCGCTCATGCGCGTGACCGCCGCGTGCAGCTCGGCGCTGAGCTGCTGGTTCATCGCGTTGAGCTGCTCGGGGCGATTCATGGTGAGGATCGCAACACCCTGCGTCTTCTCGACGAGCACGAAGTCCGCCATCTCTGCCTCCCGCGGTGGCCTACCCGCGACCGGGGCTAGCATACGCCAGCCTCGACCTTGCGCCAGGGCCTGGGCGGCCGGCATCATGCTGCGGTCCGGCCGTGGCCGGCGGGAGGCCATATGATCGACTTCGACGCGGCGCTGGCGAGATTCGCGGCTCTCGACGAGGACGTTCTGTCGCGTCCGTGGCAATGGCGCGGCGGCACCCTGGACACGAGGTACGCCCTCTATCGGGCGCTGGAGGAGGCCCAGGAGGCCTACGTCGTGGCCGCGGCGGAACCGCATCCGGAATCGCGGCGCATCCTCGCCCTCGCCCAGCGGGCCTTCGGCGATCTTCGCGGCCTGCTGATCGGCCTGCCGACCGATCTGCTCGACCGGGAGCCGCGGCCGGGCGAGTGGCCGGTGCGCGAGGTGCTGCGCCACATGCTCAGCGTCGAGCGGCGGTACGCCGTCCAGACCCGCTACGCGGTCGAGCGCGGCAACGCCGAGCCGGTGCGCATCCCCGAGGACCGGCTGCCGACGACGCCGGCTGGCGAGGTCGGCGGCGACGTCGGTGCGGTGCTCGCGCGCCTGGGCCAGGCGCGGGCGGAGACGAATCGCCGGCTCGGCGACCTGGCGCCGCCGGCGCTGACCCGGCCCTCGGTGTGGGTCAAGGTCGAGATCGACGTGCGGTTCCGGCTGCACCGCTTCGCCGCGCACGTAGTCGAGCACACGATCCAGTGCGAGAAGACGCTGGCGGCGCTCGGCTGGCGCCCGACCGAGGGCCGCCGGATCGTGCGGCAGGTCACCGCCACGCTCGGCGAGGTCGAGGGGCTCGGCGCGCTCACGGAGGCGCGCGCCATCGAGGCGCGGCTGGCCGAGCGCTTCGGGTCGGTGACGGCGGGCGTCAGCCCGGCCGGCGCTTGAGGGCCGTCTCGAAGAGGCGCGCGGCCAGGCGCTCGCACGCCTGCGGCGACACCTCGTCGTCGGCGGAGCGTCGACCGCCCAGTCGTCGTACGATCGGACCACCGGAGGCGCTCATGAGACTGCTGCTGGCCGTCGTGTCGCTGCTCGCTGCTCTCGCCGGATCTGCCACCGCCGCCCCCGAGGGGACGCTCACCTGGGGCCTCCACGTCACGCTGGCCTCGAAGTGGGTCGATCCCGGCGACACCGAAGCCTTCATCAATCCGTTCATGGTGCTCTACGCCGTCCACGACGCGCTGGTGAAGCCGATGCCGGCCGGCGACAACACGCCGAGCCTGGCCGAGTCGTGGACGGTGTCGAGGGACGGGCTGACCTACGAGTTCGTCCTGCGCAAGGGCGTGAAGTTCCACAACGGCGATCTCGTGACGGCGGACGACGTGAAGTTCTCGTTCGACCGCTACCGTGGCGCCGCCGCCAAGCTGCTGAAGGACCGGGTGCGTGAGGTGCAGATCGTCGATCCTGGCCGCGTGCGCTTTCATTTGAAGGAGCCGTGGCCGGACTTCATGACGTTCTACGGCACCTCCGCCACCGGGGCGGCGTGGATCGTGCCCAAGCGCTACATCGAGAGGGTGGGCGACGACGGATTCCTGAAGGCGCCGATCGGCGCCGGGCCCTATCGCGTGGTGAGCTCCACGCCCGGCGTGGAGCTCGTCATGGAGGCCTTCGAGGGCTACTGGCGCAAGACGCCCTCCGTCAAGCGGCTGGTCTTCCGCAGCATGTCCGACGAGACGACGCGTGCGGCCGCGCTGAAGGCGGGCGACGTGGACATCGTGTACCTGCTCAGTGGACCCACCGCCGAGGAGATCAAGCGGACACCGGGATTCAGGCTGGCCGCCGCGAAGCCGCCCGGCGTCGTCTTCCTCGACCTGCCGGAGCAGTGGGATCCGAAGTCGCCGTGGCACGACCGGCGCGTGCGTCTGGCGGCCAGCCACGCGCTCGATCGCAATGGACTCAACCAGGCGGAGACGCTGGGACTCTCGCGGCCCACCGGCGGGCTCATCCCGCGCGTGCTGGAATTCTCCCGCGCCTACGAGCCGCCCGTCTACGATGCCGCCCAGGCCCGGAGGCTGCTGGCCGAGGCGGGGTATCCCAACGGCTTCGACGCCGGCGACCTGACGCCGTTCCCGCCGTTCTTCTCGCTGGCCGAGGCGATCGGCAACTATCTGCAGGCGGCCGGCATCCGCACGCGGCTGCGCACGATGGAGCGCGCGGCCTTCCTGAGCGCGTGGCGCGAGAAGAAGCTCAGGGGCGTGATCATGGGCCTCGGCGCCCCCGCCGGCAACGCGGCCACGCGCATCGAGGTCTACGTCACGAAGAACGGCATCTACTCGTCGGGTGTGGTGCCCGAGATCGAGGACCTCTACCAGCGCCAGGCCCGTGAGCTGGACCGCAAGAAGCGCGAGGCGGTGCTCCACCAGATCCAGCAGATCATGCACGACCGGGTGCTGCACGTGCCGATCTACGAGTTGGCGTTCCTGTGGGGTGTCGGGCCGCGCGTCGAGGAAGCGGCGGTGGACCACATCAAGGGATTCTCGTACTCCGCACCCTACGAAGATCTGAAGCTCAAGCCGTCGCGCTAGATCTTGTGGGCGGCGGACCGCCGGGGAAGGATCTCGCCTCCGGTG
>JBGPZN010000016.1:0-16335 GCA_041493815.1 Methylomirabilia bacterium | reverse complement strand
CTGTGGGACGTGGCCTCGACCGGCCTCGTCTTCGCCGCCGATCCCGCCAACCACATCGTGTTCCGCTGCAACTGGTGGGGCGCCTGGTGCCACGAGGAGAAGGAGCAGCTCCTGGCCGAGCTCACGCGCGAGAACGACGTGAAGAAGCGCAAGGCGCTCGTGGACCGGCTGCAGGCCATCTTCTACGAGGACGTCGGCCGCGTGAAGCTCGGCGACTACTTCACGCTCGACGTCGCCCGCCGCGAGCTGCGCGGCCCGTTCCGCTCCGCGGCGCGCCTGTACTTCTGGAACTCGTGGCTCGCGAAGTGAAGCCACGGCCACCTCGCTCAGGCCACCCGCGGTTCATGCCGTGCTCGCCCCACCCGCTCCAATGAAGCCACGGCCACCTCGCTCAGGCCACCTGCGGTTCATGCCGTGCTCGCCCCACCCGCTCCAATGAGCTGGCGGGCCCGCGCCGGTACGCGGTTCGACACCGAGAAGCGCCCGGTCCACGCCGCCCGCGGCATGGTGGTGACCAACCACCCGCTGGCCTCGGCGGCCGGCGCCGAGATGCTGGCCGCCGGCGGCAACGCCGTCGACGCGGCGGTCGCCGCGCTGTTCGCCCTCACCGTCGTCGAGCCGATGATGGTCGGGATCTTCGGCGCCGGCCACGCTCACCTGCTCCTGGCCGGCGGCCGGCACACGGTCATCGACGGCTACACGACGGCGCCGGCCGCCGCGCGGCCCGACATGTACCGCCCGCTGTCCGACACGTGGCCGGACTACATGGAAGCGGACAGGCGCGAGAACAGCGTCGGGGTGCGCGCCGTCGGGGTGCCGGGGACGCTCGCCACCTGGTGCGAGATACTCGCGCGCTTCGGCACCCTCGATCTGGACGCGGTGACCGCCCCGGCCATCCGTCACGCCGAGCGCGGCTTCCGCGTGACCGGCTACCTGGCCGAGTGCCTGGTCGAGGCCGCCGGCGATCTCGCGCGCTTTCCGGCCAGCGCGCGCGTCTTCCTGCCCGGCGGCACGCCGCGGGGTCGCGGCGAGCGGCTCGTGCAGGGCGAGTACGCCGACACGCTGCGGACGATCGCCGCCGAGGGCCCGCCGGCGCTCCATGGCGGCGCGCTGGGCGTTCGCGTCGCCGAGCACATGGCCCGCGAGGGCGGCCTCATCACTCTCGCCGACCTGCTCCGCTATCGCACGATCGAGCGGACACCCGTGCGCGGGAGCTATCGCGGCTTCGATGTGGCCGGCTGTCCGCCGCCGACCGGCGGCGGCATCCACCTGATCCAGATCCTCAACATGCTCGAGGGCTTCGACGTGGCGTCGCTCGGCTTCGGCACCGTGGACGGCATTCACCTGCTGGCCGAGGCGCTGAAGATCGCGTTCGCCGACCGGGCGGCGGCGACCGCCGACCCCGCGTTCGTCGACGTGCCGGTCGCGCGGCTCATCGCCAAGGACTACGCGGCCGCGCGGCGTGCCGAGATCGACATGGCCAAGGCGGGCGCGCCCGCCGCCGGCGTCGGCCCCGGCTCGTCGCACACCACGCACGTGACGGTCGCCGACGCCGACGGCAACGTGGTTGCCGCCACCCAGACGATCAACAGCCTCTTCGGCTCGCGGGCGATGGTGCCCGGCACCGGCATGCTGCTCAACAACACCATGGCGCTGTTCGACCCCCACCCCGGCCACGTGCTGTCGATCGTGGCCGGCAAGCGCATGACCAGCTCGATGGCGCCGACCATCCTGCTCCGCGATGGGCGCCCGGTCCTGGCCCTCGGCCTGCCCGGCGGCATGCGCATCTTCGCCTCCGTACTGCAGGCCATCGTGAACGTCGTCGACCACGGCATGTCGCTGCAGGAAGCCGTCGAGGCGCCGCGCGTGTGGACGCAGGGCCAGGAGCTGGAGGTCGAGGCCGCGGTCGGCGAGGACGTGCGCGCGGGGCTGGCCGCCCGCGGCCACCACGTGGTGCCGGTCGCGCACGTGGCCGGCGGCATGGGCGCCATCGCCTTCGAGGCCGACGGCACGCTCACCGGGGCGTCGTGCTGGCGCGCCGACGGCACGCCGGTCGGCCTCGGCGGCGGCTACGCGCGCCCCGGCATCCGCTTCTGGCCGGATCGCCGTATACCGCCGGCGCCCGCGTAACCCCGAGTCACTCACCCGAAACCCACGAGGAGGCTCCGATGGATCGCTACACCAAGATCGTCTTCACCGTGATCGCCGTCGCCCTGGCCGTCATCGCCGTGCGGCCGTTGATGCCGAGCGTGCTCGAGCGGCTGCGGCCGGAGGTCGCGCAGGCGCAGACGATCACGCCGAAGTACGAGGTCAACGTCCCGAAGAGCTGGGGCAAGTACGTCGCCTTCAGCAACAACAACCTGCTCCTCGAATCGGCCGACGGGCTGCGGATCGTCGATGTCGAGGGGAAGGCGCCGGAGTATCCGAAGGTCAAGGTGCTCATCCGCTGGCAGTAGCGCACGCGCTTCGGCGCGTCGCGGGCGGGAGTGTGGGGTGGGGTCCGTGCCACCACGAGGATGGGGGCCGATTCGGATCCGCCTTGACTGGGCTCCATCCGGCTGGAGGGCGCGCGGTCGCACGCCAGGGAAACGGGTTTCACGGACCCCACCCCACACTCCCGCCCGCGACGCGCCGGAGGTGCGGTACTACCTCGGATGGCTGGCGCTGGTCAGCAAGCGGCCGTAGCCCCTGACCCGCTCGTCAATCTTCAACAGTGTCAGCGCTTGCCACAGCGTGGCGGCTTGGCTTGTCACGACGGGTTTGCCGAAATCCTTTTCCAGGGGCTCGACGATGCCCACGGTGGGGAGGCCGGTGCCGCTGATGAGGATGGTGTCGGCGGCGGGGACATCGGCTGTGCGAGCGAGCTTGTAGGCAGTCTCTTCAGTTTCGTCGTAGATGTTCGCGGTGTCGATGCGGCGGTGGGAGACGACTTCGAAGCCGGCGGCTTGCCAGTAGGTGCGGGCGGCGGCGCTGATCGTTTCGGGGTAGGGCGTGGCCAGGGCGAGGCGGCGGGCGCCGAGGTGGCGGAGCGCGGCGTGGATGGCACCGGCGGCCGTGAAGGCGTGGGGGCCGGCCAGGGCGCGCAGGCGATCGAGCAGCGCGGGCTCGGCGGCGAAGGTGGTCAGGTAGCTGACCGCGGTGTGGGCGAGGACGACGGTGTCGGGCTTCACCGCGGCCAGCGAGCGCGTCGCGGCCGGCATCGAGTCGAGATAGCCGAGCGTGCGGCGCTCCATGCCGTCGGCGCCGCCGGGCTCACCGGCCAGCGTGTCGAGGCGCGCGAAGTGGATCGTGAGCCCGCGCGGCGCCATGCGATAGAGCTCGGGCTCGATCGTGGGGTTGCCGGCGGGGACGAGGACGCCCAGGCGCACGCCAGTCCGTCGACCTCCGCGCGGCTCAGCCGCCGAGCGCGTCGTAGGCCAGCCGCGACATCCGCCCCATGAGCTGATAGGCGGCGGCGAAGCCCGGCGTGCCGTCGGGCAGCGCCTCGGGCACGTGCTCGGTGTAGGCGGTCAGGACGAACAGCGGGCGCGCGCCCTTGAAGACGATGCCGGCATCCATGAAGCCGCGCGAGCCGGTGCCGGTCTTGTGCGCGACCTTGGTGCCGAGCGGAAGCTGCGAGGGCAGCCGCGTCTTCAGCTTCTGCCACGAAAGAATATCGAGCCCCAGCGTGCACAGCTCGGGCGTGGAGCCGAGCTTGCGCGCAACCGCTGCATCCGTGGTGCCCTGAAGGATCATCTCCAGCAGCAGGCCCTGGTCGTTGGGCGTCGTGGTCGTCACCTGCTCGAGCGTGTGGTCGCGGCCCAGCTTGGGTGGGATGCCAAAGCGGTGGGTGGTGCCGATCATGCCGATCGAGTCGCAGAAACGCTGGATCGTGTCGAGCCCGACGAGATCCACGACCGTGCCCGTGCACGTGTTGTCGCTGACGATGATCATCATCACCAGCGCGTCGCGCAGCGTGATCCAGAACCCGGGCGTGAGGTGCTGGAAGGTGCCGGAGTCATTGTCCTGGTACTTGGCGTCGATGGTGACCTTCTGGTCGAGGCTGAGCTTGCCGGCGTGGACGGCGGCCAGCGCCGCCATCATGATCGAGATCTTGCGCGTGCTCGCCGACGGCACCGGCACGCCGCCGAAGCGGTCGGCGCGGGCACCGGTGGCCAAATCTTTGAAGAACCAGCTCGTCTGAAATGGCAGGGCGTCGCACAGCGCGTTGAACTTCAGGACGAGATCTCGCATGGGATGTCGCTCCTCGCGGTTAGCGCTTGTCGAGCCAGACGTTCCAGAAGTGCATGTAGGGGCCCGGCTCGTAGCCGAGCACGTCCTTGCGGCGGGCGTCGAGGCGGAAGTAGTCGCCGATCTTGAGGCGCGGCGCCTCCGTGTAGAAGATCGTCTGCACCTTCTCCCACAGGGCGTAACGCTTCTTGAAATCGAGCTCACGGCCCATCGCCTGCAGCAGCTGGTCCTTCTCGGGATTGCACCACCACCCGGGCCACTCGCACAGCACCTGGGCCGAGGTGGTCGGCTCCGGCACGAACGTGAAGGCCGTGCTGAACGCGTCCCACAGCTCCGGCTTGTTGCGCCGCTGGACCACCGTGGCCCAGTCCGACACCTGCAGGTCGATCTTGAAGCCGACCTCCTCGAGCTGGCTCTTGGCCACCACCGCCGGCTTGTAGTGGTGCTCGTACTCGGTCGTCACGATCCAGCGCATCGGCTGGCCCGCGTAGCCCGCCTCCTTCAGGAGGCGCCTGGCCTTGTCCTTGTCGCGCTGGTTGTAGGCCGCGGCGGCCATCTTCGAGTGCCACGGCAGCTCCTGGAAGAAGAGCCCGGGATCGAGACGGTAGAAGTCCTTGTGGCCGAGCCCGGCCAGCATCATGGGCTCCACGTCGAGCGCGGCCTGGGCGGCCTGGCGCAGCCGCTGGTCGGTCATCAGGCCTTGCTTCATGTTGAAGACGACGGTCACCCAGCCGTACGGCTTGACCACCACCGTCTCGACGCCCGGCGACGACTTCATGCGGTCGTACTGGTCCGGCTTGACCTGCTGGATGTAGTCGTACTCGCCGGTCACCATGCCGGCCTGCCGCGTCGCGTAGTCCGGCACCGGCATGAAGAGGATCTCGTCCACGTACGCGGTGCGGCGTCCGGCCAGGCCGCTGGGCGCTTCGGCGCGCGCGGCGTAGCCGTCGAAGCGCGCGAGCTTGATGTGGCGGTCCGGCTTGTGCTCGACGAACTTGAACGGCCCGGTGCCGACGAACTCCTTGAGCTGGCCCTCGCCGGCCGCGTCGATGGCGTCCTTGGAATAGATCAGGGCGGCATTGTCGACCTGGGCGAGCACGGTCAGCAGGCTGCCCGAGGGTTCCTTGAGCCGGATCTCGATGGCGTTCGGTCCCTTGGCCTCCACCGCCTCCACGACCTTGAAGGTCGCCTTGCCGGTGCTGGCCATCGCGCCCCAGCGCTTGAGCGAGGCGACGACGTCGGCCGAGGTGAGCGGCTTGCCGTTGTGGAACTTCACGTCCTTGCGCAACCGGATCGCGTAGCGCTTGCCGCCGTCGAGCACCTCATGGCCCTCGGCCAGCAGCGGCACTGGCTGGTACTTGGCGTCGAGCGCGTACAGGCCCTCCAACATGTTGATGGCAATCTCGCGCGTGATGACCGCGGTCGTCGTGTGCACGTCGAGCGTGGGCGGCTCGCCGATCATGCCGACGCGGAGCACGCCGCCCTTCCGGGGGCTCTGCGACTCGCCTGGCGCCACCGCCAGGCCCACGACCATGGCAACAGCGCTCAGCAGCCCGAAACCTCTGAGGAGCCTCACCCGCATCGTGGCCTCCGGCCGGACAGGCGCTTTGCACGATACCACGGCCCGAGCGGATCGCCGGCCGGCCGGCGATCACGTCCGCGCAGGCATGGTATGGTGGCGTCCATGGCTTGGCGTGGCTCGATCGTCCTGCTCCTCGCAGTCACGACGTGCGTGCTTTCGCCCGTGGCGGCCGTCCAGGCCGGCGACATCCAGGGCCGCGTCCTGTTGGCCGGCGACGTGCCGGCGCCCAGGAAGGTTCCGATCACCATCGATCAGTACATCTGCGGCACCGAGCAGCTCGCGGGCGACCTGGTCGTGGCCGGCGCGCGCGAGATCCGGAACGTCGTCGTCTGGCTCGAGAATCCGCCGTCGGGCGCGCCGTCGCCGCCACCGGCCGCGCCCGTGCCGATGGACCAGAAGGACTGCGCGTTCGTGCCGCGGGTCGTCCTCGTACCCGCGGCGGGGACGGTGGAGTTCCTCAACAGCGACCGCCTCCTCCACAATCTCCACAGCGTGTCCAAGGACAACGCTTCGTTCAACCGGACCCAGCCGAAGGGCCGCACGATTCCGATCACCTTCGCGAAGCCCGAGTTCGTGCGCGTCGACTGCGACCTGCACTCGTGGATGCGGGGCTGGGTGGTGGTGATCCCCCACCCGTTCTATGCGCTGACCGACGCGCAGGGACGCTTCAAGATCGACAACGTGCCGCCCGGCCAGTACACGCTGCGCAGCTGGCACGAGCGGCTCGGCGAGTCGTCCCGGCCGGTGACACTCGCGGCCGAGGGTGCAGCACCGGTGACCATCGAGCTGCGCGCGCGCTAGGCGGCCCCGCCGGCCGTCACCTCACGGCACGACGGCGATCTTCTTCGACGCCTCCCACGCGGCGGAGTGCGTCGGCTCGGCCAGCACCCGCAGCATCCCGCCCTCGTCGAGCGCGATGGTGAAGGTCACCTTGGGAGCCGAGAACACCGGATGCAGATAGATGCGCGCGATCTCCGCCGTGTCCTTGTAGAGGGCGATGTAACGGACGAAATGCTCGGCGAGCGACGGGTGCGTGTCGGTGCCGACACCGACCGTCACCTCGAACCACTGTCCGCGCTTCACCGAGTCGGGCGCGCTGATGCGCGGCGTGTGCTTCTGATCGAAGCTCGATCGCACCGCCCGGAACTCGGGCGTGAACTGCTCCTCTTGCCCGCCCATCGCCGGCGGCGGCACCACGAGGGGCAGGCCGAGCCACAGCGCGGCGGCCACCAATCGCACCACACGGCTCCACCGGTCTCGCGACTGTTTCATGCGGGGATCTCCTCGTTCGTCCTCACCGCTCGGCGAGAAACGTCTGGATGAGGGCCAGCAGCTCCCGGGGACTGTAGGGCTTGGCGATGTACGCCGAGGCGCCGGCCGCCATCGCGCGCTGGTCGTCGCCGCTCAGTGCGAACGAGGTCACGACGATGATGGGGACGTCGGCCGTGGCCGGATCGGCCCGCAGCGCGCGCGTCACGTCCAGCCCCGACATCTTCGGCAGCTGGACGTCCATGAGGATGAGGTCCGGGCGTTCCTCACGGACCATCCCCAGCGCGGCCTCGCCGTCAGCCGCCTCGCGCAGACGATAGCTCGTTCGGCTGAGCAGCTGGCGCACGATCTTCCGGTTGTATTCGTTGTCCTCCACGTACAGTACGGACCTCATGCGGTCACCGCCACCCGGAGCGGCACCGCGAACCAGAACGTCGAGCCGCGGCCGGGCTCGCTCTCGACGCCGATGCGGCCGCCGTGCATCTCGATGAACCGCTTGGTGATGCTGAGACCCAGCCCGGTGCCGCCGAACTCCCGCGTGACCGCGGCGTCGACCTGGCGGAACTCGTCGAAGACCTTCTCGAGCTCGTCCTTGGGGATCCCGATGCCCGTGTCGACGACCCGGTAGATCAGCTCCTCGCCCTGCTGCTCGACGGTGATGTCCACCCGTCCCTGCCGGGTGAACTTCAGCGCGTTGCCGGCCAGGTTCATCAGGCACTGCCGGATGCGCCTGGCGTCGCCGTAGGCGATCGGCAGCCGTGGCGACACCCGGCTCTCGAACTCCAGCCCTCGCTCGACCGCCAGCGATCGGAGCGACACCCGCACCGAGTCAACGACATCCTGCACGGCGTACTCCTCCAGGGCCAGGTCCATCCGGCCCGCCTCGATCTTGGCCAAGTCCAGCACGTCGTTGATCAGCCCGAGCAGATGACGGCCGTTCGTCTGGATGTCGTCGAGCGGCTCCTTCAGGTCCTCGGGGACGTCGCCGTACAGGCCGTCACGCAGCATCTCGGTGAAGCCGAGGATCGCGTTCATCGGCGTGCGCAGCTCGTGGCTCATGTTGGCGAGGAACTCCGACTTGGCCCGGCTCGCCTGCTCCAAGCGC
Source organism: Methylomirabilia bacterium (assembly GCA_041493815.1). GTDB lineage: Bacteria > Methylomirabilota > Methylomirabilia > Rokubacteriales > CSP1-6 > AR5. The sequence goes on along the minus strand of JBGPZN010000016.1, from coordinate 8,149 downwards.
GCGTTGAGCTGGCGCAACGCGGTGGCCGTCTGCTGCTGCTCCTCGTGGAGCCGGCCGAGCTCGCGACTCATGCGATTCATGCGCTCGGCCTGAGCGCCGAACTCGTCGCGGTTCGGCACCGCGATGGTCGCGGTGAAGTCGCCGGCGGCGACGGCGCCCAGGAATTCGTCGGCCCGGCGCAGCGGCAGCAGGCAGGACCACGAGATGATGAAGCCGCACAGCAGGGCCAGCACGATCGCCAGCGCGGCGAAGCAGGCGGTGAGGATGATCGATCGGAAGTTGGCCGTCTCCACGGCCTGCTTGAGCGCCAGCATCTGGCTGTTCTCGACCTGGACCAGGCGGGCCACCAGCGCCTCGATCTCCTGGTACCCCCGTTCCTGGCGGTTCAGCAACTCCGCCCGCGCCTCGTCGAGACGGCCGTCGCGAATCGCGTTGGCGATGTCGGCGACCGCGTCCATGACGCCGTCCTGGCGGCCCCGGATCTGCTGGATCAGCTCACGCTCTTGGGACGTCCCCACCGCCTCCAGCCGGGCCAGGGCGTCGTTGAATCGGTTGTTCTCTCGCAGAATGCGGGCAACGGACGCCTCATCGCGCAGCAACAACGCCAGCGCGGTGAAGTGCATCTGGCGGGCGAGGGTGTGGTCGACGTGCTGCGACCACTCCACCCGCTCGTGGGCCGCGTGCATCTTCCGGCTCTGCAGCGCGGTGCGCTGGATCGTCTCCAGGCTGACCCCGGTCATCGTGATGAACAGAAGGGTAATCACCAGGAAGGCGGCGAGGAGCTTCGTGTGGACGGAGGCGGGCACCCGCGCGACCCAGTCGACCAGGGCCCCCAGCGGCGTCCGGGTCAGCAAGAACGCCACGACCCGGTTCAGACCGTCCGGGCCGGCCGTATCGTCCCCGGCAGCGAGTGCTGATCGTTTCATCGCGGAATGACGGACGCGCACCGACTGGCCCGGAGGATAACACGCCGGGCCCCGACCCACCCGCGCTTGTGCCCGGCACCGGGCGACAGTATAGTGCGTACTCCCGAGGAGCAGCGCGTGCGAACACCACCACTCGTCCTCATCGCCGACGACAACCCGATGAACCTGAAGATCCTCACCACGCGCCTGGCCGCCGAGGGCTATCAGATCGTGACGGCGCCGGACGGCGCCGAGGCGCTGGCGGCAGCGGCCGCTCAGCGGCCGGACCTGATCCTGCTCGACGTCATGATGCCGAAGATCGACGGCTTCGAGGTGTGCCGGCGGCTCAAGGAGGATCCGACCGCGGCCTTCACCCCGATCATCATGGTGACGGCGATGGCGGACGCCAAGGACGTCGTGACCGGCCTCGATGCTGGCGCCGACGAGTACCTCACCAAGCCCGTGGACCAGCAGGCGCTCATCGCCCGTGTCCGCTCGATGCTGCGGATCAAGGCCCTGCACGACACCGTCCACGCCCAGGCCCAGGAGCTCGCGAAGTGGAACGCGACGCTGGAGGAGCGGGTGGCGGCGCAGGTCGACGAGCTCCAGCGGGTCGGCCGTCTCAAGCGATTCTTTTCGCCGCAGGTCGCCGAGCTCATCCTCACCGGCGGCGCCGAGGATCCGCTGCGGTCGCACCGGCGTGAGATCACGGTCGTGTTCGTCGACCTGCGCGGCTTCACAGCCTTCGCGGAGGCGGCGGAGCCCGAGGACGTCACGCGAATCCTCCACGAGTACCATGGCGCCATGGGCCCGATCATCGTCGAGCACGGAGGGACGCTGGAGCGCTTCACCGGCGACGGCATGATGATCTTCTTCAACGATCCGGTGCCAGTCGCCGACCCCGGGCCCCGCGCCATCCGCATGACGGTGGCCATGCGCGAGCGCACGCAGGAGCTCGCCCGCGGCTGGCGGCGACTCGGCTACGAGCTCGCGCTCGGCGTCGGTATCGCGCAGGGCTACGCGACGATCGGCGCCATCGGGTTCGAGGGCCGTTCCGACTATGCCGCCATCGGCACCGTCACCAACCTGGCCGCCCGTCTCTGCGACGAGGCGGCGCCCTGGCAGATCCTCGTCTCGCCCCACGTCGCCGCCGCCGTCGGCGAGCTGGTCGAGCTGGGGGAGGTCGGCACGCTCACGCTCAAGGGCCTGCGCAAGCCGGTGCCGGCGCGCAACGTGCTGCGGGTACGACCCTCCGCGTACCCCGCCTGAGTCGAGGTGCTAGACTCCCGGCCGTGGAAACCACCCCCATCCGCTATCCCGACCCGGCCATCCAGATCGTCGACCCCAGCTTCATGAAGTACCGAATCACCAGCGCGGCCGTCGAGCGGCTCGCCACCGGCTTCCGCTGGGCCGAGGGGCCGGTGTGGTTCGGCGACGGGCGCTACCTGCTCTGGAGCGACATCCCCAACAACCGGATCATGCGCTGGGACGAGGAGACGGGCGCGGTCAGCGTCTTCCGCAAACCGTCGAACTACGCCAACGGCAACACGCGCGACCGGCAGGGGCGGCTGGTGACGTGCGAGCACGACTCGCGGCGGGTCACCCGCACCGAGTACGACGGCACCATCGGCGTCGTCCTCGATCGCTTCGACGGCAAGCCACTGAACTCGCCCAACGACGTGGTCGTCAAGTCCGACGACTCCGTGTGGTTCACCGACCCACCGTTCGGGATCCTGGGCAACTACGAGGGCCACGTGGCGCCGGTCGAATTGCCCACCAACGTGTACCGGGTCGATCGCAGCGGCCAGGCCACGGTGGTCGTGGGCGACATCCCCCGGCCGAACGGGCTGGCGTTCTCGCCCGACGAGTCGAGGCTCTACGTCGTCGTCAGCGGCGCGGTGCCGCGCGAGATCCGCGTCTTCGATGTGGTCGACCACGGCGCCCGGCTGGCGAACGGCCGCGTGTTCATCGACTGCGGCACCGGGGTCCCCGACGGGTTCCGCTGCGACACCGACGGCAACCTCTGGTGCGGCTGGGGTGGCGGCGAGGGTCAGGACGGCGTCGCGGTCTTCAACCCCGACGGCCAGATGATCGGGCGCGTCCTGCTGCCCGAGCGCGCCGCCAACCTGTGCTTCGGCGGCACCAAGCGCAACCGGCTGTTCATCACCGGCAGCCAGTCGCTCTACGCGCTCTACGTGAACGCGCAGGGCGTGACGCTGAGCTGACGCGATGGCGACACTCCTGATGCTGCCGCCGCAGAGCGACAAGACACGCGCATGGGCCGCGCGGGTGGCCGCCGCCCTGCCCGCGCTCGACATCATCGTGGCCGAGACCGACGCCGATGCCGCTCGCGTCGCCGTCACCGCCGAGGCCGCATTCGGCACCATCCCGCCCGCGCTGCTGCGCACCGCCGGCAAGCTGCGCTGGCTGCAGGCGCCGCAGGCGGCGCCGCCGGCCGGCTACTACACGCGTGAGCTCATCGACCATCCGGTGGTCGTGACCAACTTCCGCGAGATCTACAACGACCACATCGGCGCCCACATCATGGCCTTCGTGCTGGCCTTCGCGCGCGGCCTGCACCTCTATGTCCCGCGCCAGCTCCGCCGCGAATGGCGCCCGGAACCACTCGAGACCGGCGGCGTACTCCACCTGCCGGACACGACCGCGCTCATCGTCGGGGTCGGCGGGATCGGCGCCGAGACCGCGCGCCTGTGCGCCGCCTTCGGCATGCACGTGATGGGCGTCGATGCGCGCCGCCGCGACGCGCCGCCCGGCGTGCTCAAGCTCGACGGCCCCGACGCGCTCGACTCGCTGCTGCCGCTGGCCGACTTCGTCATCCTCACGGTGCCCCACACGCCCGAGACCGAGGGGTTCATGGGTCGCGGGCGCTTTTCGCGCATGAAGCGAACGGCGTTCTTCATCAACATCGGCCGCGGCATGACGACGCGCCTGGACGACCTGGTCGCCGCGCTGCGCGCCGGGGAAATCGCCGGCGCCGGGCTCGACGTCTTCGAGCAGGAGCCGCTGCCGGCCGGTCATCCGCTGTGGACGCTGCCCAACGTGCTGATCACGCCCCACACGGCCGGCCACGGCCCGTATCTCGACGAGCGCCGCTTCGAGATCCTGCTCGACAACGCACGGCGATTCCTGGCCGACCAGCCGCTGCGCAACGTCGTGGACAAGGCGCGGTGGTTCTGATGGCCGACGTCGCCGGCGGCCGCCTGGTCGTCGATCTGCTCAAGGCCGAGGGGGTCCGCTACATCTTCGGGATCGTCGGGGCCACGTTCCTGGACGTCCTCGACGCGCTGTACGACGACCGCGGCGTGGAGTACATCAACGTCCGTCACGAGCAGGCGGCGGCCTTCATGGCCGACGGCCTGGCCCGCGTGACCGGGCAGCCCGGCGTCTGCCTGGTGACGAGCGGGCCCGGCGCCACCAATCTGCTGACCGGTGTGGCGGCGGCATACGTCGCCTACTCCCCGGTCGTCAGCCTGGTCGGCGGCATCGAGCGCGCCCACCAGGGCAAGGACGCGTTCCAGGAGTTCGACCTGGTCGGGATGTTCCGCCCGGTCACCAAGATGGCCGTGCAGGTCCAGCAGGTCGAGCGCATCCCCGAGCTGCTCCGGGCCGCGCTGCGCACCGCGATGAGCGGCCGGCGCGGGCCGGTCTTCGTCGAGATCCCGCGCGACGTGCTCAGCGAGCGCGTGTCGCCGACGGCGGCGCTCGCCCCCGCGGCCTACCGCGTCACCCACGCACTGCCGCCGCACCCCGACGCGATCCGTGACGCCGCCCGCCTGCTGCGCCAGGCCCAGCGCCCGCTGCTGCTGGTCGGTGGCGGCGTGAGCTGGGCGCAGGCCAGCGACCTCGTGGTGCGCCTGAGCGAGCTGGCGGCGATCCCCATGATCACGGCCTACGGGCGCAACGACGCCGTGCCCAACGCGCACCCGCTCTACGTCGGGCCGCTCGGGCGGGCCGGGTCGCCGGAGGCGGCGGCGATCTGCCGCCGGGCCGACCTGATCCTGGCCGTCGGCTCGCGACTGGCGCACTTCACCACGCACTTCGATCACCGCTACATCGCCGCCGGCACGCCGATCGTGCAGATCGACATCGAGGCGCGCGACATCGGCCGCTACTACCCGGTGGCGGTCGGCATCCAGGCCGACGCCGGCGCGGCCTGCCAGGCCCTGCTCGACGTGCTCGCGCGCGCCGGCGGCCGGCCGGCGCCGAGCGAGTGGCGCCGGGAGGCCGAGACGCTCCGCGAGCAGCGCCAGGCTCGGCTGGCCGCCGAGGCCTCGCTGAGCGCCTCACCGATGAAGCCCCAGCGCGTGTACGCCGAGCTGCGGCGCGTGCTGCCGCCCGACACGATCGTCGCGCTCGATGCCGGGGCCGCGCCGGCCTACGGCTACGACCGCCTCAGCTTCGGCCGGGCGCGGACGTTTCTCACGCCGCTCGACCTCGGCGGTCTCGGCTTCGCGTTCCCGGTGGCGCTGGGCGCCAAGCTCGGGCGGCCCGAGGCCCCGGTGCTGGCCATCCACGGCGACGGCGGCTTCCTGATGAACGCCCAGGAGATCGAGACCGCGGTGCGCCACCGGATCAACGTGGTCACGCTCGTGATGAACAACAACTGCTGGGGCTCGGAGAAGGCGTACCAGCGCCAGTTCTTTGGCGGCCGCTACATCGGCTGCGACATCGGCAACCCGCGCTACGACGCCTACGCGCGCCTGTTCGGCGCCGCCGGCTACTACGTCGAGCACCCCGACCAGATCGGCGACACGATGCAGGCCGCGTTCGCCGCCGGTACGCCGGCCATCGTCGAGATCCCGATCGATCCCGACGAGCTGCCCACGCCGGTGGCGGCGATCCGCAAGCCGCCGGCCTGAGCGTGGCCGTCACCGTCGTCCACGACGCGACGATCGTCACCGCCGACGACGCCGGCGCGATCCACTACGGCGCGGCGCTGGCGATCGACGGCGGACGCATCGCGGCCATCGGGCCCACGCCCGAGCTGCTCGCGCGCTACCCGGGGGCCGAGCGCATGGATGGCCGCGGTCGCGCGCTGCTGCCGGGCCTGGCCAACACCCACACGCACCTCTCCCGCGTGCTGGCGCGCGGGATCTACGAGGACCTCTCGCCGCCGCACACGCCACCGTTCACCGGCGGCCTGGCGCCGCTGCCGACACCGGCGCTGAGCCCCGCGGAAGAGCGCGTGATGGTCCTGCTCGGCACGCTGGAGGCCATTCGCAGCGGCACCACGCTGGCGCTGGAGGAGGGCACCGGCATCGACGGGTACGCCGGCGCGCTGGTCGACACCGGGCTGCGCCTGCTGTTGTGTGAGCGCGCCTGGGATCGCGCGAGGGCGTCGATCGGCCAGCCGGGGCCGTTCGAGGTCGATCGCGCGCTCGGCGACGCCGGCCTGCAGCGCATCGCGGCGCTGCATCGCCGCTGGGACGGCGCCGCCGACGGCCGGGTGCGCACCGGCCTGGCCGCGTGGGCGCCCGACATGTGCTCGCCGGCGCTGCTCGGCGACCTCCGCAAGCTGCAGGGCCAGCTCGGCATCCTGGCCACCGTGCACCTCAACCAGATCTGGGGTGAGGTGGCCGCCGTGCGCGAGCAGCGGGGCGTGCCGCCGACCGAGTACCTGGCCCGCGAGGGCTTTCTCTCGAGCCGGCTGGTCGCCGCCCACTGCCGCTGCATGACGGCCGAGGAGGAGCGCGCGCTGGGCGCCGCCGGCGCGGCGGTCGCCTTCAACTCGGCCATCGCCGCCCGGCGCGGACTGTCGCCACGGGCCGACGAGCTCGAGCGCGCCGGCTGTCTCATCACGCTCGGCACCGACAACATGGCCGAGGACATGGTCGACGTCATGCGCACCGCGCTCTTCATGGAGCGCGTGCGCCGCCGGGACGGCCGGCGGCCGGCGCCGGAGGACGTGCTGACGTGGGCCACGCGCAACGGCTATCGCGCGCTCGGCGTCACCGACGGCGGCTGGCTGGCGCCCGGCAACCGCGCCGACCTGATCGTGGTCGATCTCCGCACGCCGCACCTGGCGCCGGTGCTGCGCGTCGTCTCCGACTTCGTGCACAACGGCCAGGCCGGCGACGTCGAGAGCGTGATGGTGGACGGCCGCTGGATCATGCGCGATCGCCGCGTGCTCACGCTCGACGAGCCGGCGCTCGTGGCCGAGGCCGAGCGCGTCGCGCGCGCCGCCTGGCGCCGGCTGTTCGCCGAGCGCCCCGACCTGCCCCGCCCGGCCGGCCTCGACCTCGGCTAGCAGGCTGCTGAAAAAGCAGCCTGCGGGTTTTTCGGCAACCTGCTAGGAGTTCGGCCGCCGTCGAGGGCGCTCACAGTCGCCGAACGAACCACTGGATCAGCGGATCGAGACCTCGCGGCGCCAGCAGCGCCGTCACGGCGAGCCCCAGGAGCGCCCCCCCGAGATGGCCCTCGTGACTGATCCCGTCCCGGCGCTTCCGGGCGATCAGCACCACCGAGATGATCCCGTAGCCGAGGAGAAACACGGGGCCCGGAATCGGAATCGGCACGACGAACATCACGATCGACGTCGCCGGATCCAGCACCACCGCCGCCGTCATGATCCCGAAGACGCTGCCGCTGGCCCCGAGGCACCGATAGGTCGGGTCGTCCTTGCGCAGGGCGAAGACCACCAGATCCGACCCCAGCCCGGCGAGCACGTAGATCAGGATGAACCGGCCCGGCCCCAGGGCCGTGAGCACGCCGTCACCGAACGAATAGAGCGCCAGCATGTTGAAGGCGAGATGGACCACGCTACCGTGCGAGAAGTGCGCGAGGAGCATGCCGAGGCCGTTGTCGCCGCGCGCGACCTGGTGCGGGATGAAGAGAAACGGCTCGGGGGCCCGGCCGCCTTGCTCCCGCATCGCTCGAAAGCCGAGCAGACTCACGACGACGTTCACCGCGACGATGGCGATCAGCATGGGCCGCTCCCTTCAGGCGGTCGGGTCGGCGCTCATTCGAAAATACCTCAGGCGCCGGCACGGACGTGAGTTCTCCGTGAGACTCGCCGCCGGCGCCGTGGCATCCTGACAGGCCATGGAAGAGATCTCCCAGCTGCAGACCGTCATCCTGTTGCTCGTCGCGGTGATCGTCCTGGTGACGATCGCCCGCCGGGTCCCGATCCCCTATCCGATCTTCCTGGTGCTCGGCGGGCTGGTGCTCAGCCTCGTCCCCAACGTGCCGATCGTCCGGCTCGATTCCGACATCGTGTTCGTGAT
>JBGPZN010000302.1:0-4570 GCA_041493815.1 Methylomirabilia bacterium | reverse complement strand
TATCGGACGGCCGGGGGCTTTCGCGGCGACGCCCGGTTCTCGACCTGGTTCTATCGCATCCTCGTCAACCTGTGCCTCGATCACCAGCGCCGTGGCCGCTGGTGGCGGCGGCTGCTGCTCCGCGACGACGGCACCGGCGATCCCGATCGCGGGGTGCTCGAGCGCCAGCCGGCGCCGGTCGCCGATCCCGGCGACGCGCTCGGCCGCCAGCAGGTGATGGCGCGGCTGTGGGCGGCGGTCGATCGGCTCTCGCCACAGCAGCGGGCGGCGATCCTGCTTCACGTGCAGGAGGAGCTGCCGACGAGCCAGATCGCCGAGGTGCTGAAGTGCTCGGAGGCAACGGTCCGGGTGCATCTGCACCGGGCGGTGGGCGCGCTCCGCAAGATCGTGACGCGGGACTGAGACGATGCACCCCGACACCGAGCTCACCGGGTACGTGACGGACGCGCTGCCGCCAGCCGGGCGCGCGCGGGTGGCCGCGCATCTCGACGCGTGCGCCGACTGCCGGCGGGCGGTCGAGGAGGGCCAGACGATCCTCGCGAACCTCGCCGCCGGGGTGCCGGCGCCGCCGCCGATCGACTGGGGTCGCTACCGTGCTGATCTGCGCGCCCGCGTGCAGGCCCGCTCGCGTCGAGCGTGGTGGGTACGCCCGATGCCGGCGGTGCTTGCCGCCGGCGTGGCGACCGCGGTCCTGCTGCTCGCCATTCACGGACTCGACCGCCGGCCCGGTGAGCTCGCCGCCGTCGAGGAGACGATGCTGGGCGCGAGCCTGCCGCTGCTCCAGCAATACCGCGTCGTCGAGCGCCTCGACCTGCTCGAAGATCTCGAGGTCATCCGTCACCTCGACCGTCTGGGCGCGGGAGGGCGCTGAGGTGCGCGCGCTGGCCATCGTGCTCGTCGTGGCCGCGCTGGTCGCGGCCCGGGCGGGCGAGGCGGCCGAGGAGGTGCCGGACGCGCAGCTGCTCCTCGACCTCGACCTTCTCTCGCAGGCCGAGCCGCAGGAGCGCGACCTCATGCGCCGCATGAGCGTCGTCGAGCGCTTGCGACTGCTCGAGCTCTTCCGGTTCCTCGAGGCGCGTCCGCCCGCCGCCGAGCGTCGCCCGCCGGCCGACGGGGGGAGCCGCTGATGCTGCGCTGGCTGGTGGCCGCCCTGGGGGCGGCGGCGCTGGTGGCCGCCGGGGTCCTCGAGGTCGCGTGGGGCCAGAGCGCGCCGCCCGGTGTCGAGGGGCTGTCGCCGGACGAGCGCGCGGTGGTCGAGCGCAACCTCGAGCGCTGGCGCCGCCTGCCGCCGGAGGAGCGCCAGCGCGTGCTGGACAACTACCGCCACTGGCGCTCGCTCTCGCCCGAGGACCGCCAGGCGGCGCGCGAGAACTTCCGGCGCTTCCGCGATCTGCCGGCCGATCAGCGGCGTCGCGTCCTGGAAGACTTCAAGCGCTGGAACGAGCTGCCGGAGGCGCGCCGCCAGGAGCTGCAGCACGCCTGGGAGCGGTTCCAGCGCCTGCCCCCGGAGCGCCGCCAGCGCATCCTCGAGCGCTTCGATCAGCTCCAGAAGCTGCCACCCGAGGAGCGGCGGCAGCTGATGGACAACTTCGAGCGCTGGCAACGCCTGAGCCCGGAGGAGCGCGCACGCATCCGCGAGCGCTTGCGTGCGATGCCGCCCGAGGAGCGGCAGCGCCTGCGCGCGCTGCCACCCCAGGAGCGGCAGCGGGTGCTGCGCGAGCGTCCCGGCGAGGCGCCACCGCGATGAGCCGGCGCGCGGCCCGCCTGGTTCTCGCCCTGCTCCCGCTGGCGTTGCTCGGCTGTGCCGGCGCCCCCACGACCGGCCCCGCCGCGGCCGCGCGGGTGGTGCCCGATCCCGCCGCGAGCGATGCCACGATCCTGCACGTGCTGCAACGCCTGACGTACGGGCCGCGCCCCGGTGACGTCGCCCGTGTGAAGACCATCGGCCTCGCCGCCTGGCTCGAGCGGCAGCTCGACCCCGGCCGGCTCGATGACGCCGCCGTCGAGGGCGCGCTGAGCGCGCTGCCGACCCTGACGATGTCGATCGCCGACCTGCAGCGCGAATACCCCCGCCCCGACGCCGAGACGCAGCGCAAGCTCGCCAGCGGCGACATGAGTCCGCGACAGATGCGCGAGCAATACCCGCCCGAGCGGCGCCCGGCGCGCATCGTGGCCGAGCTGCAGGCGGCGCGAATGCTGCGCGCCGTCGCCAGCGAGCGCCAGCTGCAGGAGGTCATGGTCGATTTCTGGTTCAACCACTTCAACGTCTTCGCGGCCAAGGGTGAGGTGCGCTGGTATCTCACCGCCTACGAGCGCGACGTGATCCGCCCCCACGCGCTGGGCCGCTTTCCCGATCTGCTGCGGGCGACCGCCCGCCATCCGGCGATGCTCTTCTACCTCGACAACTGGCTGAGCACGCGGCCGGGCTTCGCGCCCCGCGGCGGTCCCAACGCGGGCCGCCCGGCCGGCCTCAACGAGAACTACGCCCGCGAACTGATGGAGCTGCACACGCTCGGCGTGGACGGCGGCTACACCCAGGCCGACGTCACCGAGGTCGCCCGCGCGTTCACCGGCTGGACGATCGACCGGCCGCGCCAGGACGCACGCTTCGTCTTCCGGCCGGCGACGCACGATCTCGGCGACAAGCGCGTGCTCGGCCGCTCGATCCGCGGCGGGGGCGAGCGCGACGGCGACCAGGTCCTGGATCTGCTCGCCGCCCATCCCGCCACCGCTCGTTTCATCGCCGGCAAGGTCGTGCGTCGGTTCGTCTCCGACGAGCCGCCGCCGGCCCTCGTCGAGCGCGTGGCCGCCGCCTATCGCGACACCGGCGGGGACGTCCGGGCCATGCTGCGGGTCGTGTTCGCCTCGCCGGAGTTCCGGGCCCCCGCCGCCGCCGGCGCCAAGATCAAGAAGCCGTCGGAGTTCGTGGCGAGCGCGGTGCGCGCGGTGGGCGCCACCACCGACGCCCGCGGGGCCGTGGCGCTGGCCCGCGCCGCCGCCGAGATCGGTGAGGGGTTCTACGAGGCGGCGCCGCCGACCGGCTACCCCGACCGGGCCGAGGCGTGGGTGAACCCGGGCACGTTGCTGGCCCGCATGAACTTCGCGCTGTCGCTGGCGGAGGGCCGGGTGCCCGGCGTGCGCGCCGATCTCGAAGGGCTCGTGAGCGGCGCCGACCGCGGCCAGCCCGAGGTCGTGCTGCAGCGACTGCTGGCCGCGCTCCTGCACGGGCGGAGCAGCGAGCAGACGCGCGCCGTGCTGACGGCGCAGCTCGGCCTGCCGGAGATCACGCGCCTCACCGCGGAGGACCGCGGTCCCGCCAACACCGACGTGGCCAAGCTCGCCGCGCTGGTCCTCGGCTCGCCGGAGTTCCAGAGGCGCTAGTGCTGACGCGACGAGCGCTGCTCACGCACGGCGCCTGTGCGCTGGCCGCGATCGCGGGGCCGCCGCGATTCCTGGTGCGCGCCGCCGGCGCCGCCGAGGCGCGCGGCAAGGTGCTGGTCGCGGTCTTCCAGCGCGGCGCGGTGGACGGCCTGAGCATGGTGGTGCCGCACGGCGACGCCGCGTACTACGCGGCGCGATCCAGCATCGCGCTCGGACGCCCGCGCCGCGGCGACGCCGCCACCGCGCTCGATCTCGACGGGTTCTTCGCCCTGCATCCCGCGCTGGCGCCGCTGATCCCGCTGTGGGAGGCCGGGACCCTGGCCGTCGTGCCCGCCTGCGGCTCGCCCGACGTCACTCGCTCGCACTTCGACGCGCAGGACTACATGGAGAGCGGCACGCCGGGTGTGAAGAGCACGCCCGACGGCTGGCTGGGACGCGCCGCCGGCGCCCTGCCCGCCGGCGGCGCCACCCCGTTCCGGTCGGTCGCCCTGGGCGCGCGGCTGCCGCGCGTGTTGCGCGGCGACGCCGGCGCGCTCGCGCTCACCTCGCTCGAGCGCTTCGACGTGCGGGCGGCCAGCCAGCCCGCGGTGAGCCAGCGGGGCTTCGAGTCCCTGTACCGCGAGGGCGTGCGCGACCTGTTGCACGGCACCGGGCGCGAGACGTTCGAGGCGGTGACGATGCTCAAGAGCGCGGGCGCGGCCCACCTGACGCCGGCCCACGGCGCCGACTACCCGCGCGGGCGCTTCGGCGAGTCATTGCGGCAGATCGCCCAACTCGTCCGCGCGGAGGTGGGTCTGCGGATCGCCTTCGCCGACGTCGACGGCTGGGACACGCACGTGGGCCAGGGCGCCGACCAGGGCCAGCTCGCCAATCGACTGCGTGACTTCGGCGCCGCGCTGGCCGCCTTCGCGCGCGACCTCGGCGACCGCCTGGCCGACGTGGTCGTGCTGACGATGTCGGAGTTCGGGCGCACGGTGGCAGAGAACGGCAACCGCGGAACCGACCACGGCCACGCGACCGCGATGCTCGTCCTCGGCGGCGCCGTCCGCGGCGGCCGCATCTACGGCCGCTGGCCCGGCCTCGCCCCCGAGCAACGCTTCGAGAACCGCGACCTCGCCGTCACCACCGACTTCCGCACCCTCTTCCACGACATCACCACCCACCACCTCAACATCCCAACCACCACCCC
>JBGPZN010000349.1:0-4056 GCA_041493815.1 Methylomirabilia bacterium | reverse complement strand
TCCTCGCCGGTGATCAATCGCGCTGCTGGTGTCACCGCCGCCATGCCTGCTCCTTGGGGCCTATCGCAGTAGGCCAATCGTATCAGAGGCCCGACGGAGGTAGCACGCGCCCAACTGTCAGGTGCCCCGCGGAAACGTGTCTCAACGGTACTGCGTCGGCCGGGGGCCCTGGAATGCCGAGAAATAGACACAGATCAGGAGGCGGCCACGATCAGGTGACGGGACGCGCTACGGTCAGCGCGCGCCCGCACCGCCGTGCCCCGCAGATCCTCTCAACCTCAGGCGCGCGCGTCCACCCTCACGGGCGGCGGCTCGGGAACGGGATCACCGCGCTCGAGCATGAGTGCGATCAGGCTCTGTCGAGCCTCGCGAAGATCGGCAAGTGCCTTTTCCGGCGTTGCGCCGGTGCCGAGCGGGCCGGAGATCGGGCCGAACTCGGGGTGGCGGGCCACGTAGTAGATAGAACCGTCGGCCCGGATGTCCCGTTCAATCCGAACCTCCCAGGGGAGGGCGTCATAGTAGGCCAGATTTTTCATGGCTCCTCGCTGCGTTCCGCCATCATACCTCGGCGCCGCATCAGCTCATCGATCAGGCGGATCGCAGTCCTGGCGTACGCCGGTGGCAGTTCATCGTGCCGCGCGACTGTCGTCGTCAGATCGGAGTGGTCCGTGTGGCGGATGACGAGGTGCCGGGCGCCCTGGCGCACTTCGAAGCCGTATGCGAGATAGAGGCGCCGCAGGTCGTCCTGACCCCAACCAAACGGTGTTCGGCGGACGCGCGCGAGGAGCTTCTCGGCTCGTGCCACGAGCCGACGCTAGCATCGGCATGGCTGTCCGAAAATGTGCTCGTTCAGATACGGCCGGCGACGAACCCGTGCGCGACGGCGACCTCAGCGAGAGGGGTCAGCGTGTGCTCGCGAACCCGCCGTCGGGCATGTCGAGCGGGCTGCGGTCGCCGGCGACGATGGCACTCACGCGCGCATGCGTCTGCGGCAGGACGTAGCTGGCGAAGTACTTGGCCGCCAGCACCTTGCCCCGGTAGAACTCGACGTCATCGTGCGCGAGGTCGTCCTCCTCGCCGCGCAGCCGTGCGTCCGCCACCACCGCGGCCTCCAGCAACAGGTGGGCAACGGCCACCTCGGCCAGGGATTCCAAGAATGGGCTGGCCACCAGCGTGACCTGGTCGAGCTTGCCGCCCATGAAGAACTCCATGAGGGCGCCGGCGGCGCGCTGCAGCGAGGAGGCGGCCTCGCCGAGGGCGCCCAGCTCCGCGGCCAGCCCGGGCCGGGTGGCGTGCTCGGCCACGAAGCCGCCGACCTCCTTGAGGAAATCCGAGAAGTTCTCGCCGCCCCGCGCGCCCAGCTTGCGCGAGACGAGATCGAGCGCCTGGATGTGGTTGGTGCCCTCGTAGATCGAGAAGATCTTGGCGTCGCGCAGGTACTGCTCGGCCGGATGGTCCTCGACGAATCCCGCGCCGCCGTAGATCTGGATCCCCATCTCGGCGATGCGGAAGGCCTGGTCGGAGCCGTAGGCCTTCACCACCGGCGTCAATAGATCTACCTGCCCCTCGTGGCGGGCGGCGGCGCCGGGATCGCTGTCGGCGAGCGCGCGGGCGAAGTCGGCGTGGAGCGCGAGCTTGATCGCCAGCGCGCGCGTGCCCTCCACCTTGGCCTTCATCTCCAGCAGCAGGCGGCGGATGTCGGAGTGCTCGAGGATCGCCACGCGCGGCGCGTTGGGGTCCTTGAAGTTCCGGATCGACGAGCCCTGCTGGCGCTCGCGCGCGTAGGCCAGCGCGTTGAGATAGGCCGTGGAGGCCACCGCGATCCCCTGCACGCCGACGGCGATGCGCGCGCCGTTCATCATGCGGAACATCTGGCGCATGCCCTCGTGGGGTCGGCCGCCCACCAGGATGCCGCGGCAACGGCCGCCGTCGCCGAAGTTCAGGACCGCCGTCGCCGAGGCGCGGATGCCGAGCTTGTGCTCGATGGACGCGGTGGTGACGTCGTTGGGCTCGCCGAGGCTGCCGTCGTCGTTGACCCAGATCTTCGGCACGATGAAGAGCGACAGCCCCTTCGTTCCCGACGGCGCCCCCTCGATGCGCGCCAGCACCAGGTGCACGATGTTGTCGGCAAGGTCGTGATCGCCCGCCGAGATCCAGCACTTCGTCCCGGTGATCGCGTACACGTTGCCCTCGAGGTGACGGGCCCGCGTGCGGGTGGCGCCGACGTCGGAGCCGGCGTGGGGCTCGGACAGGCACATGGTGCCGGAGAAGCGGCCGTCGAGCATCGCCGGCAGGAAGCGCTTGCGGTCCTCGTCGAGCGCGAAGTGCTCGAGCAGGTCGGCGGCGCCGTGGGTGAGCCCCGGGTACATCTGGAACGCGGTGTTGGCGCCGCTCTGCAGCTCCTCCAGCACGACCCCAACCGCGGCGGGCCCGCCGAAGCCGCCGCCCTCGGCGGGAATCGTGAACGGCATCAGTCCCACCTCGGCGAGCCGGCGCCACGCCTCGCGGAAGCCGGGCGGGGTGACGACGCGTCCGTTCTCGATCCGGCACCCGGTCCGGTCGCCCGGCGAGTTGAGCGGGCCGCTCACCTCGGTGGCGAACCGGTACGCCTGGTCGATGACGGCGTCACACTCCTCGCGCGACAGATGCTTGTAGCGCGCCAGCGCGAACAGGCGGTCGGCCCCGAGGTGGTCCCACAGCGTGAAGCGGATCGTCCGCAGATCGGCCTTGTAGTGGTTGCCGGGAGCCAGGGCCACGGCAGCCCCCTCGCTACTCGATCCCGGCGACGGCCAGGACCCGACGCATGCGGATGGCCGCCATCTCGGGATCGCGCAGCAGTCCGGCCGCGTCCATCAGCCGAAACTGCTCGCTCAGGTGCACGATCGAGCGCGCGCTCTCCAGCCCACCCACCATCCGGAAGTGCGACTGGTGGCCGTTGAGATAGGCGGCGAAGACGACGCCGGTCTTGTAGAAGCGCGTGGGATCGCCGAAGACGTGGCGCGACAGCGTCAGGGTCGGCGCCAGGATCCGCTCGAACTCCGCGCGGTCGCCACGATCGAAGGCGTGAAGCGCGGCGGACGCGGCCGGTGCGATGACGTCGAAGATCCCGAGCAGCGCGTCGCTGTAGCCGTGGGCGTCGCCGCCGATCGTCGTTGGGTAATCGAAGTCGTCGCCGGTGTACATGCGGACGCCCTTCGGAAACCGCCGCCGCATCGCGATCTCCCGAGCCTGATCGAGAAGTGAAATCTTCACCCCATCGATCTTTGCGGCATATTCCCTCACGATCGCCAGCAGCGTCTCGACCTGCCGGTCGCGCTCGCGCGAGCCCCAGTAGCCGGCCAGGGCCGGATCGAACATCTCGCCCAGCCAGTGGATGATGACGGGCTCGCGGGCCTGGCTCAGGATGCGCCCGTACACCTTCACGTAGTCGTCGGGGCTCTTGGCGCACGCGGCCAGCGCACGGCTGGCCATGAGGATGATCCGGCCGCCGCAGCCCTCGATCCACGCGCACTGCTCCTCGTAGGCGGCCTCGACGTCGGCGATCGTCACCCGCGGGCCAGCCTCCAGGTGGTCGGTGCCGGCGCCGGAGGCCATCACGGCGCCGGCCACCGTCTTCGACTCGGCCACCGAGCGCTTGATCAGCTCCTTCGCCGCCGCCCAGTCGAAGCCCATCCCGCGCTGCGCGGTGTCCATCGCCTCGGCCACGGCCAGACCCAGCGACCACACATGATGCCGGAACCGCAGCGTCGCGTCCCAGTCGAGCGCGACCTGCAGCGTGGGATTGATCGCCGCCAGCGGATCGGTGACGACGTGGACCGCCGCCATGCCGACGCGGCTCGTGATCGGTCCGGGCGATCCCACGATCGGCGCGCGGCCGCTCGGCGTGTAGAGGGCGAGCGTTCCGTCGAGGCGCGGGAGTTTCAGAGTCGGTCGCATGGCGCCAGTGTAGCATTCCGGCTCGGCTCAGCCGACGGCGCGCGGCCCCGTCGTCGCCCGCGTGGCGAGCCAGATCCCGGCGGCGACGAGCGCGACGCCGACCCCCACGATCGGCGACAC
>JBGPZN010000381.1:0-3809 GCA_041493815.1 Methylomirabilia bacterium | reverse complement strand
TGCTGGCGATGTGATTCCGAGGTCACCAAGCGCGATATCGAAGGCTGGTTTTTCAAGATCACCGACTATGCCGAGGAGCTGCTGGCCTGGTGCGATCGGTTGCCGGGCTGGCCCGAGCGGGTCATGACCATGCAGCGCAACTGGATCGGCAAGAGCGAGGGCGCCGAGTTCGACCTGCCGGCGGCCGGCCGGCCGGAGCTCCGCCTGCGCGTGTTCACCACGCGGCCCGACACCGCCTTCGGCATGACGTACGCGGTGCTGGCGCCCGAACATCCGCTCGTGGACACGCTGGTGACCGACGCCGAGGAGCGCGCGGCGGTCGAGCGCTTCCGGGCCGAGGTGGCCAGGCAGTCGGAGGTCGAGCGCACCGCCGAGGACCGGCCCAAGCGCGGCCTGCGGCTGACGGCGCACGTCGTCAACCCGTTCAACGGCGTCGCCATTCCGCTGTTCATCGCCGACTACGTGCTCATGACGTACGGCACCGGCGCCATCATGGCCGTTCCCGGCGAGGACCAGCGCGACTGGGACTTCGCCACCCAACACGGGCTACCGATCATCGAGACCGTCAAGCGTCCCGAGGGCTGGACGGGCGGCGCGTTCACGGGCGACGGCGTGAAGATCAACTCCGGCTTTCTCGACGGCCTCACGACTCCCGAGGCCAAGCGCAAGGCGATCGACTGGCTCGTGCAGCGCGGTCTCGGCACCGCCAAGATCAACTACCGCCTGCGCGACTGGGGCATCAGCCGGCAGCGCTACTGGGGGGCGCCGATCCCGGTCGTCTACTGCCCGACCTGCGGCATGGTCCCCGAGAAGGAAGAGCATCTTCCGGTCGTGCTGCCCGAGGACGTCCAGCTCTCGGGCAAGGGTGGCTCGCCACTCGCCGAGGTGGCGTCGTTCGTCAACACGACGTGCCCGCGCTGCGAGGGCCGCGCCCGGCGCGAGACCGACACCATGGATACCTTCGTCGAGTCCTCGTGGTACTTCCTGCGCTATTGCTCGCCCCACTACGACAGCGGCATGGTCGAGCGCGGCGCGGCGGACTACTGGATGCCGGTCGATCAGTACATCGGCGGGATCGAGCACGCCGTGCTCCACCTGCTCTACGCGCGCTTCTACACGAAGGTGCTGCGCGACCTCGGCCTCGTGAAGGTCGACGAGCCCTTCCAGGCGCTCCTCTCCCAGGGCATGGTCATCAAGGACGGCGCCAAGATGTCGAAGTCGAAGGGGAACGTGGTCGATCCCGACGATCTCATCCGCACGTTCGGCGCCGACACCGCCCGCCTGTTCTCCCTCTTCGCCGCGCCCCCCGAGAAGGACCTGGACTGGAACGACCACGGGGTCGAGGGGGCCAGCCGCTTTTTGAATCGCGTCTGGCGGTTTGTGATCACGCATGCTGAGGAGTTGGAGGTGGCGCCACGCGCAACGTCGGAGTTGGATGAGCGCGTCGTAGCCCCCGCGCGAACCGGGGGGGCCGTTGGGGGGGTCGCCTCGACCCCCCCGACGTCAAATCGGTTGACGTCACCGGAGGAGAAGGCGTTCCGGCGGATCATTCACGAGACGATCGCGCGGGTCACGGAGGATATCGAGCGGGATTTTCATTTCAATACGGCGATCAGCGCGATCATGGAGCTGGTGAACGCGCTCTATGCGTTCGAGGGGGCGGCCCGCGATACGATGCCCGCGGGCGAGCGGGGGGCGTTGTTGCGGGAGGCGGTCGAGACCGTGCTGCTGCTCCTGGGGCCGTTCAGCCCCCACGTGACCGAGGAGCTATGGCAGCACCTCGGGCACGGCGAGAGTCTCTTCAAGCAGCGATGGCCGACGGCCGACCCCGCCGCCCTCACGCGACAGGAGGTGACCGTGGTGCTGCAGGTGGACGGCAAGGTCCGCGGTCGGCTCACGCTCGAGATCGACGCCGCCGAGGATCGCGTGCAGGGGCTGGCGCTCGCCGACGACAAGGTCCGGCCGTGGCTGCAGGGCCGGACGGTCGAGCGGGTGGTGGTGGTGCCGAACCGGCTCGTCAACGTCGTGACGCGTTCGTGAAGACCCGCGCCCTCCTCCTGCTGCTGGCCGTGCTGCTGGGCGGCTGCGGCTACACCGTCCACGGCACGCTGCCGTCGCACATCAACACCGTCGCGGTGCCGATCTTCCGCAATCACACGTCGGAGCCGGCCATCGAGAGCCTCATCACGCGCGCGGTGGTGGAGGCGTTCTCCACCAACGGGCGGCTCAAGGTCGTGGGCAGCGGGCAGGCTGACGCCATCCTCGACGGGGAGATCACCAGCTACAACGTCAGCTCCATCGCGTTCGACCGGGACGCCAACGTGCGCCAGTACCGCCTGCTGGTGACGGTGAACCTCCGGATGCGCGACGTCCGGCGCAACACCGTGCTCTTCCAGCAGAGCGGCGTGAGCGAGCAGGCCGACTTCCGCGTGCAGAACGCCGTGTCACAGACGATCTCGCGCGAGGAGACGGCGCTGCGGGCGGCCGCGGTGGACATCGGCCGGGCCATCGTGAGTCTCGCCATCACCCGGTTCTGAGGGCGCCCCGAAGCTCATCCCGTGGAGTACACCGCCTTCCTCCAGGCTGCCGAGCGTGGCCAGCCACCGCCCATCGCGCTGCTGCACGGCCCCGACGAGCAGTTGCTCGACGACGCGCTGGCGGTCGTGGCGGGCACGCTCTTCACCGACGCCTCCGAGCGCGCGCTCGGCCGCGAGGTCCTGGAGGGCGACGGCACCTCGGTCGAGACGGTCGTGCGCTCGGCCATGACGCTGCCCTTCATGACGGCCCGGCGGCTGGTCGTCGTGCGGCGCGCCCAGGCGCTGGTGGCCAAGGGCGCCGAGGCGCTCACCGCCTACGCGCGGGACCCGAACCCCTCGACCTGCCTGCTGCTGCTGTCGGGCGAAGGCCTGGCCGCCTCGCGCGAGCGGCGCGCCGATCACTGGCTGCTGAGCGCGCTCCCCCCCGCGGCGCTGGTGGCCCTGCCGGTGCGGAAGGGGCGGGGGCTGGAAGAGTGGCTCAAGCAGCGCGCGGCGACCGAGGGCCTGACCGTCGGCGACGAGGCCGCGCGACTGCTCGTGCAGTGGGTCGGCGACGACGGGGCGCGGCTGCTCGGCGAGGCGCGCAAGGCGGCGCTGGTCGGCGGCCCCGAGCACCGCCGCGTGGGCGTCAACGAG
Source organism: Methylomirabilia bacterium (assembly GCA_041493815.1). Classification (GTDB taxonomy): domain Bacteria; phylum Methylomirabilota; class Methylomirabilia; order Rokubacteriales; family CSP1-6; genus AR5. Next base: position 636 of record JBGPZN010000381.1, on the reverse strand, counting down.
GTGACCGCCGTGGTCGGCGAGCATCGCGTCAGCGAGGTGTTCGAGCTGACGCGCGCCGTCGAGCGACGCGATCTCGGCCAGGCGCTACGGACGCTCGACCGGCTGCTCGCCACCGAGGAGCCGGTGTTTCTGCTGGCGCTGCTCACGCGCAACGTCCGCGTCGCGCTGACCGTGCGCGACCTCGCCGCCGGCGGCCAGTCGGCCGAGCAGATCGCGCGGGCGGTGCGGCCGGTGCCGCCGCCCGTGGTGGAAGGGATCATGGCGCGCGTGGCCGGCGCCGCCGGCGACGCGCTGCCGCGCCAGCTCGCGCGCTGCTGCGAGGTCGAGTGGCGCTGCAAGTCCGGCGGCCACGCGCGCGCCGAGCTGACGGCGCTCGTCGCCGAGCTGTGCGGGGCGAGGTGAGCCGCCGTACACGGCTCGCCCTTGCCGCCGTCCTCGCTCTCGTCGCCGGCCCCGCCGCGGCCCAGCCGTGCTCCGACTGCCTGGAGGCCGGCGCCGCCCGCGTGAGCCTGAGCGTGCCGGCCGGAGCCCCGCTGGCCGGCTACGGCAACGCCACTCGGCGCCTGCTGCTGCCCGACCTCTTCGGGCGCCAGGCCCACGCGTTCTGGTTCAAGCCCTCGCAGGGCGAGCGGGACG
>JBGPZN010000287.1:0-4819 GCA_041493815.1 Methylomirabilia bacterium | reverse complement strand
GGGGCTGCCGGAGGACATCGCCCCGGCCGTGGTCTTTCTCGCGTCCGACGACGCCAGCTATATCACCGGCCAGACGCTCTCGGTTTCCGGTGGTCTCACAATGATCTGAGAGGAGCGTCGGTCCGCGCCGTGAGTGCGCCGGACTTCGTCGCGATCGGGCATGTCACGCTCGATCACTTCGGCGAGGTGACGCGGCCCGGTGGCGCGGCGCTCTACGCGGCGATCACGGCCCATCGATTGGGGTTGTCGGCGGCGATTCTCACCAGTCACGCGGCGGATTTTCCGCTCGACGCGTTGCCGACTCCGATCGAGGTCGCCGGGGTGGAGGCGCCGGCGACCACGGCCTTCGAGCACCGGGAGGCCAGGGGAGGGCGGACGCTGCGCGTGCTCGGCGCGGCGCGGCCACTGGCGGTCGCCGACCTCCCCGCGGACTGGCGCCCGGCGCCGCTGGTGTTGCTGGCGCCGGTGCTGCAGGAAGTCGATCCGATGCTGGCCGCCGCGTTCCCCGACGGCGCCGTCGGCGCCGAGGTGCAGGGCTGGCTGCGGGCGGTGGATCGCGACGGCGCGGTCAGTCCCACCCAGTGGAAGGCGCCGGACGCCACCCTGGGCCGTCTGCTGGCGATCTTCGCGAGCGGCCACGACGTGCGCGGTCAGGAGTCGCAGATCACCGAGTGGGTGCAGCGCGTCCCGCTGGCGGTGGTCACGGCCGGCGCCGCCGGCGCGATCCTGTACGTCAACGGCGATCGCTACGAGGTCCGGCCGCGCAAGACCCGCGAGGTCGATCCCACCGGCGCCGGCGACGTCTTCGCGGCGACGTTCCTCATTCACTACGACCGCGATGGCGACCCCTGGGCGGCGGCCGAGGCGGCGACGTGCGCGGCCTCGCTGTCGGTCGAGGGGGAGGGCTGGTCGACCGTGCCCGACGCCGCCACGCTGGCCGCCGCGCTGGAGGCGTACCGCGCCGGGGTGCGATGACGCTCGTGCGGACGAATGTTGACGTGCCGGGGGCGACTTGCCAGACTAGCCCCTCGATCTCGGTTCAGGAGGGCAGGATGCCGAATCCTTTGACGGAGCTTCAACGCTACGGCCAGTCGGTGTGGCTCGACTACATCCGGCGGAGCCTCATCACGAGCGGCGAGCTGCGGCGGCTCCTGGATGAGGATGGCCTGCGCGGCGTCACCTCCAACCCCGCGATCTTCGAGAAGGCGATTGCCGGCTCCACCGACTACGAGGTCCAGCTCAAGGAGCTGACGCGCCGGCGCGATCTCGACGCCAAGGGCGCCTACGAGATCCTCGCCATCCACGACATCCAGGACGTCGCCGACATCCTGCGCCCGATCTACGACTCCAGCGGCCGCCGCGACGGCTACGTCAGCCTGGAGGTCTCGCCCGACCTCGCGCACGACACGCAGGCCACGCTCGACGAGGCCCGCCGCTTGTGGAAGGCGGTGAGCCGCGTCAACGTCATGATCAAGGTGCCGGCCACGCCCGCCGGCATTCCGGCCATCAAGGCGCTCATCGGCGACGGCATCAATGTCAACGTCACGCTGCTGTTCGCCCTCGAGGCGTACGAGGCGGTGGCCGAGGCCTACCTCTCGGGGCTGGAGGCGCTCGCGGCCACGGGCGGCGACCCCAGCCGGGTGGAGAGCGTCGCCAGCTTCTTCATCAGCCGCATCGACAGCGCGGTTGACGCCCTCATCGATGCGCGCCTCAAGGCCAGCGACGACACGCTCGAGCAAGGGCTGCTCAAGGGCCTGCTCGGCCGGGTGGCGATCGCCAACGCCAAGCTGACCTACCAGCGCTACAAGGAGCTGTACATGGGTCCCCGGTGGGCGGCGCTGGCCACCCGCGGCGCCCGCACCCAGCGCCTGCTGTGGGCCAGCACCAGCACCAAGAACCCGAACTTCCGCGACGTCATCTACGTCGAGGAGCTGATCGGGGCCGACACGGTCAACACGATTCCGCCGGCGACCTACGACGCGTTCCGCGATCACGGGCGCCCGCAGCCGAGCCTGGAGGACGACCTCGAGGACGCGCAGCACACCATGGACACGCTGGCCGAGGTCGGCCTCGCGTTCAAGCCGGTCGCCGAGCAGCTCCTGGTCGACGGCGTGAAGATCTTCGTCGACGCCTTCGCCAAGCTGCTGGCCGCGGTGACCAAGCGGCTGCGCGTGCCCTCGGAGGCGATCAAGCGCCAGACGTGGACGCTGCCCGCCGACCTCACCGCCGAGGTGCGCGCCACGCTCAAGGAGTGGGGGGACGGGGCCAAGGTCCACCGGCTGTGGGCGCGCGACGCCACCCTGTGGACGAACGCCGACGAGGGCCGGCGGCTCGGCTGGCTCGGTGCGACCGACGACCAGCTCGCCCACGTCGACCACCTGCGCCAGGCGGCGGACAACGTGCGCGCCGCCGGCTTCACGCACGCGGTGCTGCTGGGCATGGGCGGGACCGTGCTGGGCGCCGACGCGCTGGCCCGGACCTTCGGCAAGGTCGCGGGCTTCCCCGAGCTGCGCGTGCTCGACTCCACCGATCCTGCCCAGATCCGCGCCGTCGAGCGCGGCCTGGACCTGACCCGCACGCTGTTCATCGTGTCGAGCAAGTCGGGCAGCACGCTGGAGCCGAACATCCTCAAGCGCCACTTCTTCGAGGCCGTGCGCGCCGCGGTGGGTGCGGCCGAGGCCGGCCGCCGCTTCGTGGCCATCACCGACCCCGAGTCGAAGATGCAGTACGTCGCCGAGGCCGACCGCTTCCGGCGGATCTTCTTCGGCCTGCCCTCGCTGGGCGGCCGCTACTCCGCGCTCAGCGACTTCGGCGTCGTGCCGGCCTCCATCATCGGCCTGGACGTCGCCAGGCTACTCGGCCAGGCCGACGAGATGGTCCACAGCTGCGCGGCCAGCGTGCCGGTCGAGGAGAATCCGGGCGCGGTGCTCGGCATCCTCATGGGCGTGCTGGCCCGGCGCGGCCGCGACAAGGTCACGCTGGTCGTGTCGCCGACCATCCATCCGCTCGGCACCTGGGTGGAGCAGCTGTTGACCGCCTCGCTCGGCAAGGCCGGCCGTGGCCCGCTGGTGGTGGAGGGCGAGGCGCTCGGTGCGCCCGCCGTGTACGGCGCCGATCGGCTGTTCGTCTACTTGCGCCTGGAGTCGGCACCCGACGCCATCCAGGACGCGGCGGTGACGGCGCTGCAAGGGGCGGGGCAGCCGGTGGTCCGCATCGCCATCGAGGATCCGTACGACCTCGGCGGCGAGTTCTTCCGCTGGCAGTTCGCGGCGGCGGTCGCCGGCGCGGTCCTCGGCATCAACCCGTTCGATCAGCCCGACATCGAGGGCGCCAAGGTCGCCGCCCGCAAGCTCACCGCCGAGTTCGAGAAGACCGGCGCGCTGGCTCCCCAGACGCCGCTGCGCGAGGGCGACGGGCTGACGCTGTTCGCGGATCCCCGCAACGCCGGCGAGCTGGCCGGCGGCGGGGCCACGGTGGCCGGCGTGCTCAAGGCCCACCTCGGCCGGGTCACCGCCGGCGACTACGTGGCGCTGCTGGCGTTCCTCGAGATGAACCCGGCCAACGAGACCGAGCTGCAGGGCCTGCGCGTCGCCATCCGCGACCGTCTCAAGGTTGCCACCTCGCTGGGCTTCGGGCCGCGGTATCTGCACTCCAGCGCCCAGGCGTACAAGGGCGGCGCCAACACCGGCGTGTTCATCCAGATCACGGCGGACGATCCCGCCGACGTGCCGGTGCCCGGCCACACGTACACGTTCGGCGTGGTGAAGGCCGCCCAGGCCCGCGGCGACCTGCAGGTGCTGGCCGAGCGTGGGCGCCGGGTGCTGCGGGTGCACCTGGGTCGCGACGTGAAGGCGGGGCTGGCCGCGCTGCGCCGGGCGGTCGAGCAGGCGCTGCGGTAGCGGCGGTGCCGCGCGCGATCCGCATCACGGCCGGCGCGGTCACGCTCGACGCGGAGCTGAACGACTCGAAGAGCGCGACGGCCATCGCGGCCGCGCTGCCGATCGAGGCGAAGGCCGAGACCTGGGGCGACGAGATCTACTTCGGCATCGGCCTGGCGCTGGCCGGCGAGTCGCCGCGGGAGGTCGTCGAGCTTGGCGACCTCGGCTACTGGCCGCCCGGCCAGGCCTTTTGCATCTTCTTCGGCCCCACGCCGATGAGCCGCGGCGACGAGATCCGCCCCGCCAGCGCGGTGAACGTCGTGGGCCGGATGGTGGGCGACGCCCGGGCCTTCAAGCGGGTCCGGGCGGGCAGCTGCGTTAGGATAGAGGCGCGCTGATTCGTTCGACAGGGGGATGAACGATGAAGATCTTTCTCGATACCGCGAACGTCGCTGAGATCAAGGAGGGCGTGGCGATCGGCGTCGTCGACGGTGTGACGACCAACCCGTCGCTGATCGCCAAGGAGAAGCGGCCGTTCCGCCCGCTCGTCGAGGAAATCTGCTCGATCGTCCCCGGCGACGTGAGCCTGGAGGTCGTGGCCACCGACTTCGAGGGGATGGTGAAGGAGGGCGAGGAGCTGGCCCTGGTGGCGCCCAACGCCGTGGTGAAGGTGCCGCTGACCCAGGACGGACTCAAGGCGGTGAAGTACCTCTCGGGCAAGGGCATCCGCGTCAACCAGACGCTCTGCTTCTCGGCGCCGCAGGCGCTGCTGAGCGCCAAGGCGGGCGCGACCTACATCAGCCCGTTCCTCGGACGCCTGGACGACATCGCCCACGTCGGCATGGACCTGATCCGCGACATCTGCGAGATCTACCGCAACTACGGGTTCAAGACGCAGGTGCTGGCGGCGTCGATCCGCAATCCGCTGCACGTCGTCGACG
>JBGPZN010000121.1:0-8505 GCA_041493815.1 Methylomirabilia bacterium | reverse complement strand
GTACGACGAGGCCAAGCGCTTCGGCGAGGCCATCACGATGGCCTACCACCGCGTGCACAGCGTCAATACGCGGATCGTGCGGATCTTCAACACGCACGGCCCCCGCATGCGGCTGAAGGACGGCCGGGCGATCCCGGCCTTCATGACGCAGGCGCTGACCAGCGCTCCAGTCACCGTGTTCGGCGACGGCTCACAGACGCGCTCGTTCCAGTACGTCTCGGATCTGGTGGACGGCCTCTGGAAGCTCATGGAGCGGGGCGGCAGCGATCCGATCAACATCGGCAATCCCCAGGAGCTGACGCTCCTGGAGCTGGCCAAGCGCATCATCCGTCTGGCCGGGTCCCGCAGCGAGATCGTCTTCCGTCCGCTCCCCGAGGACGACCCCAAGGTCCGCCAGCCCGACATCGGGCGTGCCCGCACCCGCCTCGGCTGGGAGCCGCGCGTGGACACCGACGAAGGGCTGAAGCTGACGCTCGAGTGGTTCCGCCAGAAGGTGGGGCGCTGAGGGCGATCCGGGCGACGAGGGAGGTGGACCCATGATCGACGAAGAGCTGAAGCGCATGCTGGTGTGTCCGGCGTGCAAGGGCGACCTGCTGTTCGAGGACACCCGCATCATCTGCCGGTCCTGTCGCCGCGCCTACCCGATCCGCGACGACATTCCCGTCATGCTCATCACCGAGGCGGAGCCCTGGTCGCCGACACCATAGCGTCGGCCACCCAGGCTGTCATCCTGGCCGGGGGCCAGGGCACGCGGCTGCGGCCGCTGACCCGGGAGCGCGCGAAGCCGGTGGTCCCGCTGCTCGGCCGGCCGTTTCTCGCCTACCAGCTGGCGCTCCTGCGGGAGCACGGCGTCACCGACGTGATCCTGGCCTGCTCGTACCGCGTCGACGACGTCCGCCAGGCGCTCGGCGAGGGCGAGCACCTCGGCGTGCGGCTACGCTACGTGATCGAAGACGAGCCGCTCGGCACCGGCGGCGGCGTGCGCAACGCCGCCGATCTCACCCGCGGCACCGTCTTCGTGCTGAACGGCGACGTCCTCACCGACGCCGACCTCACCGCGATGCGGCGCTTGCACGAGTCGCGCGGCTCGCGCACGACGATCTTCCTGATGCCGGTGGCCGACCCGCGCGCCTACGGGCTGGTCGAGCTCGACGGCGAGGGCCGGCTACGGCGATTTCGCGAGAAGCCGGGCCCCGACGAGCCGATCACCACGAATACGATCAACGCGGGCATCTATCTCATCGACGCCGCCCTGCTCGCCCGCATTCCGGCCGGCCGCGCGGTGTCGATCGAGCGCGAGTTCTTCCCCGCCCTCATCGCCGACGGCATCCCGTGCTTCGGCTGGACCGGCGCCGCCTACTGGCGCGACATCGGCAGCCCCATCGCGTACCGCGACGCCCAGATGGATCTGCTCGCCGGCCGCGTCCGCTCACCGCTGGCGCCGCCCGGCGAGCCGCGCAACGGCTCCTGGGTGGCGCCGACCGCGCGCCTGGCCGGCGACGCCCAGCTGCGGGCGCCGTCGGTGATCGGTGAACGCGTCGAGGTCGGCCGCCGCGCCCGCGTCGGCCCGCTGACCGTCGCCGGCGACGGTTCGCGGATCGGCAACGACGCCCACGTCCAGGGCGCCATCCTGTGGGAGCGCGTGACCGTCGGCGCCGGCGCCACCCTGCGCGACTGCATCGTCCCCTCCGACGTCACCATCGGCCCCCACGCCCACATCGGTCCCGGCGTGGTCCTCGAACCCCACGCCAACATCCCCGCCCATGCCACGCTGCCGAGCTGAACACCGTCGCGCGCGACGCGGCGTCCGTGCCGGCCGAGCGGAGTGACGCGGCGTGCTAGACTGAATCGCGATGAGTCTCGCCCGCATTCGTAACTTCTCGATCGTCGCCCACATCGATCACGGCAAGTCGACGCTGGCCGACCGGCTCCTGTCGCTGACGGGCACGATGGACGCGAAGAAGGCGGTCGATCAGGTCCTCGACTCGATGGACCTGGAGCGCGAGCGCGGGATCACCATCAAGGCGCACACGGTACGCCTGCTCTACAAGGCGCGCGACGGGTACGAGTACACGCTGAACCTCATCGACACCCCGGGCCACGTCGACTTCTCCTACGAGGTCTCGCGCGCGCTGGCCGCCTGCGAGGGCGCGGTGCTCATCATCGACGCCGCCCAGGGCATCGAGGCGCAGACGCTGGCCAACTTCTACCTGGCCTCCGACGCCAACCTCACCATCGTGCCGGTCATCAACAAGATCGATCTGCCGGCGGCCGACGTCGAGGGCACGCGCGAGGCGATCACCGAGGTGCTCGAGCTCGACGGCGGCGAGGCGCTGGCCATCTCGGCCAAGCACGGGACCGGCGTGCCCGAGGTGCTGGAGGCGATCGTGGCGCGCATCCCGCCGCCCCGGGGCAACGCCGACGCGCCGCTCAAGGCGCTGGTCTTCGACTCGTACTACGACTCCTACCAGGGCGTGGTCGTCCACGTGCGCCTCACGGACGGCCGCGTGCGCCCCGGCACGCGCATCTTGCTGATGTCCAACGCCCGGGCGTACGAGGTGCAGCAGGTCGGCGTGTTCAGCCCCGACATGCGGCCCGTCGAGGAGCTGTCGGCCGGCCAGGTCGGCTACATCACCGCCTCGATCAAGCGGGTGTCCGACGCCAAGGTGGGCGAGACGATCACCGACGCGCTGCGGCCCACCGCGGAGCCGTTCCCCGGCTACCGCGACGCCAAGCCCATGGTCTTCGCCGGCCTCTACCCGATCGAGGACACCGAATACGAAGGGCTGCGCGACGCGCTGGAGAAGCTCCGCCTGAACGATCCCGCCTTCAGCTACGAGCCGGAGACCTCGCTGGCCCTCGGCTACGGCTTCCGGTGCGGCTTCCTCGGCATGCTGCACATGGAGATCGTGCAGGAGCGGCTGGAGCGCGAGTTCAACCTGTCGCTCATCATCACGGCGCCGTCGGTGCAGTACCGCATCCACACCAGCGCCGGCGAGGTGATGGACATCGACAACCCGTCGAAGATGCCCACGCCGGACCGGATCGAGCAGATGGAGGAGCCCTACGTCCGCTCGTCCGTCTACGTGCCGACCGAGTTCATGACGGCCATCTACAAGCTGGCCCAGGAGAAGCGGGGCGTGCACAAGTCGCTGGAGTACGTCGGCAAGCGCGTGCACATCCGCTTCGACTTCCCGCTGGCCGAGATCGTCGTGGACTTCTACGACAAGCTGAAGTCGATCTCCAAGGGCTACGCGTCGTTCGACTACGAGTTCGCCGACTTCCAGGCCTCCGACCTGGTCAAGCTCGACATCCTCCTCAACGGCGACCCCGTCGACGCGCTCAGCGTCATCGTGCACCGCGACAAGGCCTACGAGCGGGGCAAGACGCTGGTCGAGAAGCTGCGCGGCGTGATCCCGCGCCAGCAGTTCGAGGTGGCCATCCAGGCCGCCATCGGCAGCCGGGTCATCGCGCGGGAGACGGTCAAGGCCATGGGCAAGAACGTCACCGCCAAGTGCTACGGCGGCGACATCACGCGCAAGCGCAAGCTGCTCGAGCGCCAGAAGGAAGGCAAGAAGCGCATGAAGCAGGTCGGTCGCGTCGAGGTGCCGCAGGAAGCGTTCCTGGCGGTCCTCAAGAGCTGACGCCGTGGACCAGGAGCCCAAGCCGCCCACCCAGCCCGACGCCCGGTACGATTACGACCGGATGAGCGTCTCCGTCGGGCGGTCCGAGGAGCCGGCGCCGTCCGTCACCGACGGTACCGCCGCCGCGCCCCCGATCGACAGTGTCCGCCGGCGCAAGTCGGTCGTGCGCGAGTACGTCGAGGCGATCGCCATCGCCATCCTGCTCGCGCTGGTGATCCGCACGCTCATCGTGCAGGCGTTCACCATCCCGTCGGGCTCGATGATGGACACGCTGCTGGTCGGCGACTACATCCTCGTCAACAAGTTCCTGTTCGGGCCCGAGGTGCCGCTGACCGACTACCGGCTGCCCTCCCTCCGCCTGCCCCACCGCGGCGACATCATCGTCTTCAAGTACCCCCAGGACGAGAAGCGCGACTTCATCAAGCGCATCGTGGGCACCCCGGGCGACACGGTGCAGGTGCGCGGCCAGCAGGTGCTGATCAACGGCCAGCCCCTCGACGAGCCCTACGTGCGCCGCAACCCGGGCGCGCTGAGCCACACCGGCTCGCCGAGCTTCTGTGGCTACGCCTACGCGTGCGAGCCGCTGGTCGTGCCCGCCGATTCATACTTCGTGATGGGCGACAACCGGGACAACTCGCAGGACTCGCGTTACTGGGGCTTCGTCAAGCGCGACAAGATCAAGGGGAAGGCGTTCCTCATCTACTGGTCGTGGGACAGCGACCGGCACGGCGATCGGTACTGGCTGCGGTGGTGGCGGCTCGGGCACTACATCCCCTAGGCCCGCGGCGGCGGGGGCGGGGGGAGTGGGGTCCGCCGACCACGAGGTGTTCGGCGTAGACCGTGCGACGTGATTCCATCGACGCGCCGCGCTTAGTCGTTGGTGAGGGAAACGGGTCGGCGGACCCCACTCCCCCCGCCCCCGCCGCCGCTCCCCTCGGTGTTCTGAGCCAGACCGCACCACATAGCCAGTCCCTCGGGCTCTACCTCCACGTCCCGTTTTGTACGAAGCGTTGTTACTACTGTTCGTTCAACACGGCGCCGCTGGAGCGGCTGGAGGAGATGCGGCGGTATGTCGGAGCCGTACGGCGGGAGATCGGCCTGCTCGCCGGAGCGTCGTGGGCGGCCGGGGTGGGAATCGAGACGATCTTCCTCGGTGGCGGCACGCCTTCGCTGCTGGCGGCCGACGATCTTGCCGCGCTCCTCGACGACGTGCGCGCGGCCTTCGCGCTGGCGCCCGGGGCGGAGATCACGGTCGAGTGCAATCCGGAGAGCGTGGACCGCGCGAAGCTGGCCGCCTATCGAGCGGCCGGGGTGACTCGGATCAGCCTGGGGGTGCAGTCGCTCGATGATGGGATCTTGCCGCGGCTGGGGCGGCTGCACGACGCGCGCGGCGCCCGGGCGGCGTTCGAGGCGGCGCGGGAGGCGGGGTGCGACAACGTCAGCGTCGACCTGATGTACGGGCTGCCGGAGCAGGATCCGGCGAGGTGGGCGCGCAGCGTCGAAGGGGTGCTGGGCTGGGAGCCCGAGCATCTCTCAGCGTACGGGCTGACGCTCGACGCGGGCAGCCTGTGGGCGGTGACGGGCGTCGAGGGGCTGCCGGCGGAGGGGGCGGTGGTCGAGCAGTACTGGGCGCTGGCCCGCGCGGCCGCCGCGCGCGGCTTCGAGCACTACGAGATCTCGAACTACGCGCGCCCGGGTTTCCGCTCGCGTCACAACCAGATCTACTGGCGCGCGGCCGAGTATCTCGCCGTCGGCCCCGGCGCCTGCGGCTTCGTGGGCGACGTGCGCTACGCCAACGTCAAGGCGGTGCCGCGCTACTGCGCGACGCTGGAGTCGGGCGCGCTGCCGATCGACACCTCCGAGCGCCTCACCCCTCGCCAGCGCCTCGGCGAGCGGCTGATCCTCGGCCTCCGGCTCGTGGATGGCGTGCCGCGGGCGTGGCTCGACGCCCGCGTGGAGGGCGACGCCACCCTCGCCCGCACGCTCGTGACCTGGCACCAGGCCGGGCTGCTGGCCGAGCGCGACGAGCGAGTGGCGCTGACCGAAGCCGGCTTCCTCGTCTCCGACGCCCTCTTCGTCGATCTGGTGTGAACTGGATTAATTACATGGGGGCCCCGATATGGCCCCCAAACCCCCCATCGCTCGTCGCGCCCCGGCGCAGCCGTGGCGCTCCTCGATCGCGCGCGTGGGCAGGGGCCCCGATATGGCCCCCCCGGACGCTCGGACCGGGGCCCTCGATCCGCAACTCCCCCCGGCAGCGGTTACATTACCTCGAAGACAATTGACCGGTTCCACCCGGACCCCGATCCTGCCGCGTATACGAAGAGGAGAGCGCGATGACCATCGATCCCGCTGCCGTCACCGAGCGATTCAAGGGCACGCTGGGCGAGCTGCTCGGCATCCGGTTCGTCGAGGCCGGCCTCGACCGGGTCGTGGCCGAGCTCACGTACCGGGGCGATCTGACGACCGTCGGCGGCAGCCTGCACGGCGGCACGCTGATGGCCCTGGCCGACACGGTCGGCGCCGCCGCCACCGTGCTGAACCTGCCGCCGGGGGCTGGCACCACCACGCTGGAGTCCAAGACCAACTTCATGGCGGCCGGCCGCTCCGGCGTCGTGCGCGCGGAGTCCACGCCCCTGCATCGCGGCAAGCGCACGATGGTGTGGCAGACCCGGGTCACCGACGAGTCGGGGCGCCTGCTGTCGGTGACCACACAGACGCAGATGGTGCTGGATGGGCGCTGACCGCGAGGTCTTCGGGGCCTGCCCGCTCGACTGTCCCGACACCTGCAGCTGGGTCGTGACCGTCCGCGACGGCGAGGCGATCGCGCTGCGCGGCGACCGCAACCATCCCTACACGCGCGGGGCCCTGTGCGCGAAGGTGACCGGCTTGCTCGAGTATCGGCGCTCGCCCGACCGCCTGCTCCACCCGCAGCGACGCGTCGGCGCCAAGGGCGAGGGCCGGTTCACGCGGATCACCTGGGACGAGGCGCTCGACGAGATCGCCACGCGCTGTCGGGACGTCGTCGCGCGCCACGGCCCGCAGGCCATCTGGCCCTACTACGGCTCGGGCGGCATGGGGATGATCCAGGGCGTGGCCGGCTGCGGCCGCCGGCTCTGGAACGTGCTCGGCACCTCGCAGCACGCGATGACGATCTGCACGATCGCCGGCGGCTACGGCACCGGCTACACGCTCGGTGACAACCGGGTCGGCATGGATCCCGAGACGTTCGGCTCCTCGAAGCTGATCGTCCTGTGGGGCACGAACACGCTGACCACGAACCATCACCTGTGGAAGTACGTCGAGGCGGCGCGGCGCGACGGCGCCTACCTGGTCGCCATCGATCCGATCCGCACGCGCACCGCCGAGCGCGCCGACGAGCACGTCGCGCTGATCCCCGGCACCGACGCCGCGCTGGCGCTGGGCCTGCTGCACGTCGTGGTCTCGCTGGGCCGCGAGGACCGCGAGTTCATCGCGGCCCACACGACCGGCTGGGAGACCTTCCGCCAGCGGATCCTCGAGTATCCGCCCGACCGCGTGAGCGCGATCACCGGGATCCCGCGCGAGCGGGTCGTCGCCCTCGGCCGGCGCCTGGCCCAGACGCGCCCCACCGGGATTCGCGTGACGATGGGCATGCAGCGCCACGCCGGCGGCGGCATGGCGGTGCGCGCGATCACCTGCATCCCCGGCGTGACCGGCGACTGGCGCTATCCCGGCGGCGGCGCCGTCTACGACACGCGTGGCTTCTTCCGCGGCAACTGGAAGGCGCTCTGGCGCGACGACCTGCGCCCGCCCGGCACCCGCACGCTCAGCATGACGCGGCTGGGCGAGGCGTTGCTGGAGGTCGACGACCCGCCCGTGATGGCGCTGCTCGTGTACTCGAGCAACCCGGTGGCGAGCGTGCCGGATCAGAACAAGGTGCGGCGCGGGCTGGCCCGCCAGGATCTCTTCACGGTCGTCGTCGATCACTTCCAGACGGACACGGCCGACTACGCCGACCTGCTGCTGCCCGCGACCATGCAGCCCGAGCACGCGGACCTGCTCTACGCCTACGGCCACATCTACGTCGCGTGGAACGAGCCGGCGGTGGCGCCGCCCGGCGAGTGCCTGCCGAACACCGAGATCTTCCGCCGGCTGGCGCGCCGCCTCGGCGTCACCGAGCCGTGCGTGTACGACAGCGACGAGGCGATGGCCCGCCAGGTGCTCGACTCCGACGCACCAGCGCTGGCCGGCATCACGCTGGAGCGGCTCAAGCGCGAGGGGTGGGCCCGGCTGAGCGTGCCCGACCCGTTCGTGCCGTTTGCCGACGGGTTCCCCTCACCGTCCGGCAAGCTCGAGTTCGTGTCGCCGCGCATGGCCGACGTGGGCCTGGACCCGGTGCCGACCTACACGCCGCCCTACGAGGCCGCCCAGCACGACACCGAGCTGGCCGCGCGCTACCCGCTGGCCCTCATCGCGCCCGCGTCCCACTACTTCCTCAACTCGATGTTCTCCAACGTCCCCGCCCTCGAGAAGCGCCAGGGACCACCGACCGTCGTACTCCACCCCGACGACGCCGCCGCGCGCGGCCTGTGCGCGGGCGACCTCGCCCGCATCTACAACGATCGTGGCGAATTCAGCGCGACCGTCGCCGTGAGCGACCGCGTGCGAGCGGGCGTCGCCGCCGCCGCCAAAGGCTTCTGGCCCAAGCGCGTCCCGGGCGGCGCCAACATCAACGCAACCGTGGCCGAGCGCGACTCCGACATGGGCGGCGGCGCCGTCTTCCACGACAACCGCGTCGAAGTCGCGCGCGCCTAGACTCCCGAGTCGGACGGTCGCCGTCCAGGCGCTCGGCATCGGTGGGGCGGGCACGAGGTGGGGG
>JBGPZN010000444.1:0-3266 GCA_041493815.1 Methylomirabilia bacterium | reverse complement strand
CTGCTCCGGCGCCTCGTCCACGCCGTCTTCGTGGTGTGGGGCGTCGTCACCGTCGTGTTCTTCCTCGTCCGCCTCACCGGCGATCCCGCCGCGCTGCTCGTCGACGCGACGGCGACCCGCGAGGAGATCGCGCACGCCCGCCAGATGCTCGGCCTGGACCGGCCGCTGTACGTCCAGTATCTCGACTTCCTGCGCGCCGCACCCCGCGGCGACTTCGGCCTGTCGATCCGCGAGCGCCGCCCGGCCATGCGTATGGTGCTCGATCACTTCTGGCCGGCCACGGCCCAGCTCGCGTTCGCCGCCATCGTCCTGTCGGTCGTGCTCCCCATTCCGCTCGGGGTCGTCGCCGCGACCCACCGCAACGGCGTGGTCGACCACGCCAGCCGCCTCGGCTCGTTGTTTCTCCAGTCGATGCCGAGCTTCTGGCTGGGTCTCATGCTGATCCTGCTCTTCGCCGTCGCGCTGGGCGGGCTGCTGCCGGCCTACGGCTGGGGCACGGTCAGTCACCTGATCCTGCCCGCGCTGACGCTGGCCGCCGCGCCGCTGGCGCAGAACGTGCGCCTCGTTCGGGCCGGGATGCTGGAGGTCCTCCAGCACGACTACGTCCGCACGGCTCGGGCCAAGGGCCTGACCGAGCGGGGCGTGATCTATCGCCACGCGTTCCGGAACGCCGCCGGCCCCTTTCTCACCGTGAGCGGGCTCTCGCTGGGCTTCATGCTCAGCGGCACGATCGTGATCGAGACGGTCTTCTCGTGGCCGGGGATGGGCCGCCTCATCGTGCAGGCGGTGCCCGGCCGCGACTTTCCGGTAATCCAGGCCGCCGTCTTCCTCTTCGCGATCCTGTTCGTCGCGGTCAACCTCGTCGTCGACGTGCTGCAGGGGCTGCTCGACCCGCGCGCCCGCGTCTTCGAGGGCGCCGCGTGATCAGGGCCCCGCGCGACGGCGTGGCGCTGCTCGGCCTGGCCGTCATCGTGATCAGCGTCGTGCTGGCGGCGACCGCGCCGGCGCTGGCCCCGACCGACCCGGTGCAGAACGACTTGCTCGAGCGCCTGGCGCCGCCGATGTGGATGGACGGCGGCAGCGGGCGCCATCCGCTCGGCACCGACACCCTCGGGCGCGACGTCGTGAGCCGGCTCTTGTACGGCGCGCGCGTGTCGCTCGTCGTCGGCTTCGCGGCGGTGATCCTGGCCGGGGCGCTCGGCGTGGCGCTCGGCCTGGTGGCCGGCTACTATGGCGGCCGGCTCGACGACATCCTCATGCGCCTGGGCGACGTGCAGCTCGCGTTTCCGGCGCTAGTCCTGGCGATCGCGGTGCTGGCGGTCGTGGGCTCCGGCCTCGGCAACATCATCCTCGTGCTGAGCGTGACGAGCTGGGTCACCTACGCGCGCATCGCGCGCGGCGAGACGCTGTCGCTCCGGCACCGCGAGTTCGTCGAGGGCGCCCGCGCGCTCGGCGCCCGGGACGCCGGCATTCTCTGGCGCCACGTCCTGCCCAACGTGCTGCCGTCGATCACCGTGGTCGCGACCTTCTCCGTCGCCCGCACGATCATCGCGGAGGCGTCGCTGTCGTTTCTGGGACTGGGGATCCCGCCGCCGGCCCCGAGCTGGGGCGCGATGCTCGACGAGGGCCGAAACTACCTGACCACGGGCTGGTGGCTGGCGCTCTTCCCCGGGCTGGCCATCCTCGCCGTCGTCCTCGGCATCAACGTGGTCGGCGACTGGCTGCGCGACACGCTCGATCCTCGCGTCGAGCGGGGGATGTAGTTAGCGCGCGCTTGCGTCCTGGATCGCGCGCCAGACGCGGTCGGGAGTCATCGGCATGTCGAGGTGGCGGACGCCGAGGGGCGCCAGAGCGTCGTTCACCGCGTTGACGAGCGCGGGGAGCGCGCCCACGGTGCCGGCCTCGCCGACGCCCTTGGCGCCGAGCGGATTCACCAGGGTCGGGACCTCGTGCGAGTCCACCTCGAAAAACGGCACGTCGTCGGCGCGCGGCATCGCATAGTCCATGAAGGAGCCGGCGATGACCTGTCCCTCGTCGTCGTAGACGAGGTTCTCGAACAGGGCCTGGCCGAGGCCCTGCACGACGCCGCCGTGGATCTGGCCCTTGACCAGCATGGGGTTGACCATGCGGCCGACGTCGTCGATCACCGTGTGGCGCACGATGCGCACGACGCCGGTTTCCGGATCGATCTCCACCTCACAGACCTGGCAGCCGTTGGGGAAGGTGACCGCGGGCGGCGTGAACGCGGCGGTCTCGCTGAAGCCCGGCTCCATGCCCTGCGGAAGCATGCGCGGCACGTACGCGGTGCGCGCCACCTCGGCGAACGCCACGCCCCGGTCGGTGCCGGCCACGGTGAAGCGGCCGTCGCTGAACTGGACGTCCTCCGGCGCGGCCTCCATCATGCGCGCGGCGATGCGGCGGCCGCGCTCGACGATCTTCTCGCTCGCGCGCGTGACCGCGGAGCCGCCCACCGTCAGCGCGCCGGAGCCGCCGTTGCCGCGGCCGGCGCCGAGCGCGTCGCTGTCGCCCCACAGCACCTGGATGCGCGCGGGCGGCACCCCGAGCCGCTCGCACACGATCTGGGCGAACGCCGTCTCGTTGCCCTGGCCCATCGAGGTCGAGCCGGTGAAGACGATGACCGAGCCGTCCGGGTTCACGCGGATCTCGGCCGTGTCGGGGTTGACCGAGGTGTAGGGGCCGCCGGCGACCTCGATGGCGTTGGCGAGGCCGAGGCCGCGCAGCTTGCCGCGCGTGCGGGCCTCGGCGCGCCGCTTCTCGAAGCCGGGCTGGTCGGCCAGCGACAGCGCCAGGTCCATGCCGCGCGCGAAATCGCCGCAGTCGTAGGTGAACACGAGACCGGTCTTGAACGGCATCGCGGAGGACGGAATCAGGTTCTTCCGGCGCAGCGCGATCGGATCCACGCCGAGCTCGCGCGCGGCCACGTCGATGACGCGCTCGATGGCGTACGTCGCCTCCGGCCGGCCGGCGCCGCGGTAGGGGCCGGTGGGCGTCGTGTTCGTGAACACGCCCGTGGTCTGGTGGTGGATGGCGGGCGTCGTGTAGACGCCGGCGACGCCGCCGATGTTGTTGGTCCCCGGCCCGGCGCTGCGCTGGGTGAGATAGGCGCCGACGTTGAGGTTGATGGCCACGCGCAGCGCCAGGAACGTGCCGTCGGCACCCAGGGCCAGCTCGACGGTCGAGAGGTTGTCGCGGCCGTGCTCGTCGGTGAGGAATCCCTCGCGCCGGTCGGACGTCCACTTCACCGG
>JBGPZN010000029.1:0-14448 GCA_041493815.1 Methylomirabilia bacterium | reverse complement strand
GCAGCCGGATGCCCGCCTTCTGGCTCTTCTCGGGATGAAACTGCGTCGCGTAGATCCGGCCGGTCTCGATCGCGGCGGCAAAACGGACCCCGTAGTCACACCAGGCCAGCGAGAGCGAAGAGCGAGCGTGCCTGGAACCGGGGTCGGGCGTGTCGGATCCATCCCGCTTCTTGGTCAGGCCACCCACGTCCGTACCCGTGCTCGCGGCACCCGCTACAACAGCAAAATACGAATGCACGAAGTAGAACCTGGCGCCGTCCTCGATGCCCTCGAAGAGCCGCAGCGATCCGCCGTGCCACACGCGGTTCCACCCCATGTGGGGCACGTCCAGATCGAGGGGGAAGCGCCGCACGACGCCGGGGATCACGTCGAGCCCGCGCCCCTCCCCGAATTCCTCGCTGGTCGAGAACAGCAACTGGTACCCGATGCAGATGCCGAGGAACGGGCGCCGGCCGTCGAGCGCGCGGCGCACCGGATCGAGCAGGCCGAGCTGCGCGAGGCTCGCCATCGTGTCGTGGAAGGCGCCGTCGCCCGGGAACACCACGGCGTCCGCCTCATCGACGGCGCGCGGATCCTGCGTGACGACGGCGGGGACCCCCACGCGCCGGAAACTCTTCTCGACGGAGCCGAGGTTCGCCCGCCCGTAGTCGATGATGGCAATCATGGGCCGATCACAGGGTTCCCTTGGTGGACGGCAGGACGCCGGTGATCCGCGGGTTCAGGCGCGTGGCCTCGGCCAGCGAGCGGCCCACGGCCTTGAAGACGGCCTCGGCGATGTGGTGCAGGTTGTGGCCGTAGTGCATCGTCACGTGCAGCGTGATCTCGGCGTTGAACGCGAAGGCCCGGAAGAACTCCTGGAGCATGTCGAGGTCGAAGTTCGACACGCGCGTGCGCGCCACCGGTACGTTGAAGACCAGGAACGGCCGCCCGGAGATGTCGACCGACGCCTGCACCAGCGCCTCGTCCATCGGGACGAAGGCGGCGCCGTAGCGGACGATCCCCTTCTTGTCGCCGAGGGCCTGGCGCAGCGCCTGCCCGAGCACGATGCCGACGTCCTCCACCGTGTGGTGGATGTCGATCTCGACGTCGCCGCTGGCCTCGACGGCGAGGTCCATCAGACCGTGCTTGGACCACGCCTCCAGCATGTGGCTGAAGAACGGGATCGGCGTCTGCACCTTGGCGCTGCCGGTGCCGTCGAGGTTGAGCTGGAGCGCGATCTCGGTTTCCTTCGTCTTGCGCTCGACACGCGCCTGCCGCCCGTCGCCGCTCATCCGCGTGGCTCCTTTGTAGCGGGTGCCGCGTGCCCGGCTTGCACCGCAGGTGGGCCGGCCTGAGGTGCGCGTGGCTCTGAAGCTCTGAGCTCGGCCGCCCGGCCGTGGCCGTCGAGTCCCTCGATCCGCGCCAGCGCGGCCAGGTGCGGCAGCGCCGCCGCCAGCCCGGACGGCGAGTACTCGATCACGCTCGATCGCTTCACGAAGTCCTCCGTCCCCAGCGGCGACGCGAAGCGCGCGGTGCCGGCCGTGGGCAGCACGTGGTTGGGACCGGCCACGTAGTCGCCCACCACTTCCGGCGTGTGGGCGCCCAGGAAGATCGCGCCGGCGTGCCGCACGCGCGGCAACAGCGCCGCCGGGACGGCGACCATCAGCTCGAGATGCTCGGGCGCCAGCCGGTTGGCGACGTCGATCGCGCCCTCGAGATCCGCGACGAGGACGAAGGCGCCGTTGGCCGCCAGCGCCGGGCCGGCGATCGCCCGCCGCGGCAGGCGCTCGAGCTGGGCGGCCAGCGCCGCCTCGACGCGCGGGAACAGCTCAGGCGCGTCGGTGATCAGCAGCGCGCGCGCCATCGGGTCGTGCTCGGCCTGGGCGAGCAGATCGGCGGCGATCCACGCCGGATCGGCGGCGCGGTCGGCGACGACGATGACCTCGCTGGGTCCGGCCACCATGTCGATGCCGACGTCGCCGAAGACGCGCGCCTTGGCGAGCGCGACGTAGACGTTGCCGGGGCCGACGATCTTGTCGACCCGCCGGAGCGACTCGGTGCCGTACGCCAGCGCGGCGATCGCCTGGGCGCCGCCGAGGCGCCAGCCCTCCGTCACGCCGGCGATCCGGGCCGCCGCCAGCACCGCCGGCGGCACCCGACCGTCGGGGCCGGGGGGCGTGACGAGCACGATCTCGCACACGCCGGCCACGCGGGCCGGCACCGCGGTCATCAGCACCGTCGACGGATAGGCGGCGCGGCCGCCGGGGATGTAGATGCCGACCCGATCGAGCGCGCGCACCTCTTGGCCCAGCATCGAGCCGTGCTCGTCGGTGAGCCGCCACGACTTCGGCAGCGCGACGCTATGGTAGCGCTCGATCCGTTCGGCCGCGTAGGCGAGCGCGGCGCGCACCGACGGCTCGATCGCCTCCTCGGCGGCGGCGAGCTCGGCGGTGGCGATGGCGAGGGCCGGCACCGACGCCGCCCGGAAGTGGTCGAAGCGCGCGGTGTACTCGAGCAGGGCGGCGTCGCCCCGCGCGCGCACGTCGGCGACGATCGCCTCGACCGCGCGGGTGACGTCGGCCGGCACCGCCGACGGCGGCCGGTCGACGGCGCGGGCGACGCCCTCGATCCCCAGCGTGCGCGCGTCGAGGATGATCATGGGCGGGTGATCATTGGAGCGGGGCCCGCGAGGCCGGCTCGGAGCGTGGGTGGCGTGTTCCAGGAGCGGCGTGGCTCCGTTTCCTCAGCTTCGCGATCAGGTCGCTGATGGCGGCGTACTCGGTCTTCATGGCCGCGCGGTTCACGATCAGGCGCGCGGTCGAGCGCGTGATCTCGGCGACCTCGACGAGGCCGTTGGCGCGCAGCGTCTCGCCCGACTGCACGAGATCGACGATACGATCGGCGAGCCCGACCAGCGGCGCCAGCTCGATGGAGCCGTCGAGCCGCACGATCTCCACTTGGACGCCGCGCAGTGAGAAATACTGCTCGGTGAGCCGCGGGTACTTCGTGGCGACCCGCACCCACGACCACTTGGTGGGATCGTCGCGCTCCCACAGCTCGCGCGGCTCGGCCACCACCAGCCGGCACACGCCGAAGCCGAGGTCGAGCGGCTCGTACACGTCGGGCTCCTGCTCGAGCAGGATGTCCTTGCCGACGATGCCGAGGTGGGCGGCGCCGTACGTGACGTAGGCGGGGATGTCGGCCGGCTTGAGGAAGAGCAGCCGCAGGCCGTGGCGGGCATCGTCGAAGATGAGCCGGCGGGAGTCCTGGTCGACGCCGTCGACGCCGACCTCGCGCAGCGTGTCCAGCGCGCTGTCGAGCAGGCGGCCCTTGGGCAGCGCCAGCGTGAGGCGGCTGCTCACGTCCGCCGCTCGATCCGCGCGCCCAGCGCGCCGAGCTTCGTCTCGAGCCGCTCGTAGCCGCGATCCAGATGGTAGATGCGCGAGACCTCGGTGCGACCGCGGGCGGCCACCCCGGCCAGGACCAGCGCCGCCGAGGCCCGCAGATCCGAGGCCATCACCGGCGCGCCCTGGTACCTCTCCACGCCCCGGATGACCGCCACCGAGCCCTCGGTGCTGATCCGGGCCCCCATGCGCGCCAGCTCCGCGGCGTGCATGTAGCGATTCTCGAAGATCGTCTCGGTGACCTTCGATTCGCCGTCGGCCAGCCCCAGCAGCGTCATGAGCTGGGCCTGCATGTCGGTCGGGAACCCCGGAAAGGGACTCGTCACGATGTCGGCTGGCCGCGGTCGATCGTCCGCGCGCACCCGCACCCAGCTCGGCCCGGTCTCGACCGTGGCGCCGCACTCCTCGAGCTTGGCGAGCACGGCCGCCACGTGGTCGGGAACCATGTCGGTCACCCGCACGTCGCCCCGCGTGATGGCGCCGGCCACGAGCAGCGTGCCGGCCTCGATGCGGTCGGGGACGACGCGGTGGACGGCGCCGTTCAGCTCCCGCACGCCCTCGATCTCGATGCGCTCGGTGCCCACGCCGTGCAGCCTGGCGCCCATCGCGGTGAGCAGCGCCGCGAGGTCACCGACCTCGGGCTCGCGGGCGGCGTTCTCGATGATCGTGGTGCCCTCGGCCAGCGCGGCCGCCATCATGAGGTTCTCGGTGCCGGTCACCGTCACGAGATCCGTCGCGATGCGGGCGCCCTTCAGGCGGCTCGCCCGCGCCACGACGTAGCCGTTCTCGATCGCGATCTCGGCGCCGAGACTGGCCAGCCCCTTGAGGTGCTGGTCGATGGGGCGCACGCCGATCGCGCAGCCGCCCGGCAGCGCCACGCGGGCCGAGCCGTGGCGGGCGACGAGCGGGCCCAGCACGAGCACCGAGGCGCGCATGGTCGAGACGAGCTCGTACGGCGCCAGGTCGCTGCCGACGCGCTCGACGGTCACGGTCGCCTCCCGGCCCCGGCGGGTGACGACAGCACCCAGCGTCGCCAGGAGCTTCAGCATGGTGCGGACGTCGCCGAGATCGGGCACGTTCGTGAGCGTCAGCCGACCGGACGTGAGCAGCGCCGCCGCCAGGGCCGGCAGCGCCGCGTTCTTGGCGGCGCTGACCGCCACCTCACCCTTGAGCGGCACGCCACCTTCGATGAGCAGACTCGCGGGCATTACGGCATCCCCCCAGCGACAAAACGGTCGACCCCGGCCAAGTCCGGGCGTATCTCGACGCGTACGAAGCCACGAGCGCGCATCAGGGCGACGACGGCGCGGGCCTGCGCGCCGCCCGCGGTTTCCAGGACGAGCCGGCCGGCCGGCGCCAGCCAGCGCGGCGCCGCCTCGACGAGGCGGCGGATCACGTCCAGGCCGTCGGGGCCGCCGTCGAGGGCCAGCCGTGGATCGTGGTGGCTGACCTCGGGCGCCAGCGTAGGGATGAGGCTCGTCGGCAGATACGGCGGATTGGAGACGATGAGATCGGCGCGGACGGCGCGCACGGCGGAGAACACGTCGGACACCTCGACGGTGACCCGCTCGGCCAGGCCGAGCGCGGCGACGTTGTCGCGCGCGAGCGCGACGGCGCCTGGCGAGGCGTCGAGGGCAAGGACCGTGAGATCGGGACGCTCGGAGGCCAGCGCGCAGGCGATGCAGCCGGAGCCGGTGCCGACGTCGATCACCAGCGGCGTCCGGGGAGGCGGCGGCAGCAGCTCGAGCGCCCATCCGGCCAGCACCTCGGTCTCGGGCCTCGGCACCATGGCATCGCCGCTCACCTTGATGGCGACGTGGCGAAACGCCTGGGTGCCGACGATGTGCTGCAGGGGCTCGCGCGCGATCCGGCGTCGCAGCGCCCGGACGTAACGCGCGGCGGCCGGCGGCTCGAGGGGCCGCTGGGCCTGCAGGCCGAGCCGGCCGCGGGCGATCCCCAGCGCCTCGGCCAGCAGCCATTCGGCGTCGACGCGGCCGCCCTCGATGCCGGCGTCCCGCAACGCCGCCGCGCCCAGGTCGAGCGCGGCCCGGACGGTCGGCCGCGAGTCGACGAGCGTGCCCGGGTCCGCCTGGACCGCCATCAGCTCGCCACCTTCTGCAGCCGCTCGGTCTGCTCGGCCGCGGCCAGGGCCTCGATCAGCACGTCGACGTCGCCCTCGAGCACCTCCGGCAACCGGTGCAGCGTGAGGCCCACCCGGTGATCGGTCACCCGGTTCTGGGCGAAGTTGTACGTGCGGATGCGCTCGCTGCGTTCGCCGGTGCCCACCTGCGAGCGACGGTCGGCGGCGATGGCCGCCTGCTGCTCCGTCTGGGCGCGCTCCAGCAGCCGCGCCTTGAGCACGCGCAACGCCTTCGCCCGGTTCTTGATCTGCGAGCGCTCGTCCTGGCACGTCACGACCAGCCCGGTCGGGATGTGCGTGATGCGGACCGCGGAGTCGGTGGTGTTCACGCCCTGGCCGCCGGGCCCGGACGACCGGTACACGTCGACGCGGATGTCTTTCTCGTCGACCTTGACCTCCACGTCCTCGGCCTCCGGCAGCACCGCCACCGTCACCGTGGAGGTGTGGGTGCGCCCGGCCGACTCGGTCGCGGGCACCCGCTGCACGCGGTGCACGCCCCGCTCGAACTTGAGCCGGCTCCAGGCGCCCCGCCCCTGCACGAACAGGATGACCTCCTTGAGGCCGCCGACGCCGGTCGGACTGGAGTCCATCAGCTCGACCTTCCACCGCTGGCGCTCGGCGTACTTCGTGTACATGCGCGCGAGGTCGGCCGCGAACAGCGCCGCCTCGTCGCCGCCGGCGCCGGCGCGGATCTCGACGAAGACGTTCTTGTCGTCGTTGGGATCGCGTGGCACCAGCAGGCGCGTGAGGTCGGCCTCCAGCACCGCCTGGCGGGCCGAGAGCTCGTCGATCTCGGCCTGGGCCAGCTCGTGAAGCTCGCGGTCGCCGCCCTCGGCGAGGATGTGTCTGGCCTCGCTGATCGTCTTCAAGATTCCGCGGTACTCGCCGAAGCGCTCGACGATCTCCTGGCTGTCGGCGTGCTCCTTGCGCAGGCGGGCGTACTCGGCTTGCTGGGAGAAGATGGCGGGGTCCGCCAGCCGTCGGGCGATCTCCTGGGACCGCTCTTCGATCTGACGGAGCTTGTCAAACAGCATCGCGGATCAGCGCCTCCCGTGCGAAGCGGCGCCCGCCCGAGGCGAACGAATGGGGCGGAGGGCGGCCCGGCGGCGGGAGCCGGGCGCGGCCGGGACCGGTGGCCTACTGGGCCGCCGTGGGCTGCCGCTTGTACTTCCGCTGGAAGCGCTCCACACGACCGGCCGTGTCCATGAGCTTCTGCTTCCCGGTGAAGAAGGGATGGCACTTGGAGCAGACCTCAACCCGGATCTCCGGCTTGGTCGAGCGGGTGCGGATGATCTCCCCGCACGCGCAGGTGATGGTCGTGTCCACGTAGTCCGGATGAATGCCCACCTTCACGGATGATTCCTCCTTGGGAGTCCCAAGGATATCACGGACCTAGCCCATCGAATGCATGGCGGCCAGGAACTCCTTGTTGCTGCGCGTCTGCTTGAGCTTGTCGAGCAGCAGCTCCATGGCCTCGACCGGGTTGAGCTGGGACAGGGCCTTGCGCAGCAGCCAGACCTTCTGGAGCTCGTCCTTCTCGAGCAGCAGCTCCTCTTTCCGGGTGCCGGACTGCTCGATGTTGATGGTCGGGAAGATGCGCTTGTCCATGAGGCGCCGGTCGAGGTGCACCTCCATGTTGCCGGTGCCCTTGAACTCCTCGAAGATCACGTCGTCCATGCGGCTGCCGGTGTCCACGATGGCCGTGGCCATGATCGTCAGCGAGCCGCCCTCTTCGACGTTGCGCGCCGTCGCGAAGAACCGCCGCGGCCGCTGCAGCGCGTTGGCGTCGAGACCACCCGACAGCACCTTGCCCGAGGACGGGATCACGGCGTTGTGGGCACGCGCGAAGCGCGTGAGCGAGTCGAGGAGGATGACGACGTCACGCTTGTGCTCGACCAGCCGCTTGGCCTTCTCGATCACCATGTCGGCGACCTGGATGTGGCGCTGGGGCGGCTCGTCGAAGGTCGACGACACCACCTCGCCCTTCACCGACCGCTGCATGTCGGTGACCTCTTCCGGCCGCTCGTCGATCAGGAGGACGATCAGGTAGACCTCGGGGTGGTTGGTGGCGATCGCGTGCGCGATCGACTGCAGCATCATGGTCTTGCCGGTGCGGGGCGCGGCCACGATCATGCCGCGCTGCCCCTTGCCGATGGGACAGAGCAGGTCCATGACCCGCGTCGTCAGATTCTCCTGCTCGTGCTCCAGGCGCAGCCGCTCCATCGGATAGAGCGGGGTGAGGTTGTCGAAGAAGATCTTCTCGCGGGCCTGGTCGGGCGTCTCGAAGTTGATCGCCTCGACCTTGAGGAGCGCGAAGTACCGCTCGGTGTCCTTGGGAGGCCGGACCTGGCCGGAGATCGTGTCGCCGGTGCGGAGGTCGAAGCGGCGTATCTGGGATGGCGAGACGTAGATGTCGTCGGGGCCCGGCAGATAGTTGTAGTCGGGAGCCCGCAGGAACCCGAAGCCGTCCGGGAGCACTTCCAGCACGCCCTCGGCGTAGATCAGCCCGTCCTTCTCGGCCTGCGCCTGGAGGATCTTGAAGATCAGCTCCTGCTTGCGCAGTCCGCCGTAGTTCTGGACGTTCAGATCGCGCGCGATCCCGTTGAGGTCGGAGATCGCCTTCTCCTTCAGCTCGGAGAGGTTCATGCCGTTGGCAGGCGTCGCGGGGGTGTTCTCGGTGGCGTTGGGCTGTCCTCGTTCTCGGCGGGTCATTCAGGGGCTCCGGGCGCGGCACGTGGCGGCCGCATCGAGTGTTGTGTTGCTGTTTGCGTAGGTTTTCTACGAGGTTGGGGCGACAGCGTCAGAGCACATCCTCCCATCTGGCCCGGGCGTTGTCAACGATTATCACAGCCGGACCTCGATGATGGCGCGCTGCTTGATTTCCTTCAGCCAGGCATCGAGCCGCGTCTCGTACTGCTGACGGAATAAGATGTCGCGGATCTGCTGGCGGATGCTGGCCCCCTCCAGGGTGTCCTTCGACTCCAGCCGGAAGACGTGGTAACCGAGCGGCGAGCGCACGGGGCGGGAGATCTGCCCCACCCCCAGGGCCAGCAGTTCGGCCTCGACGTCGGGGGCCAGCTCGCCCCGCTTGAGGGTCCCGAGGTCGCCCCCGTCCTTGGCCGTGGCATCCCGGGAATGCTGCTTGGCCAGCTCGGTGAAGTCGGCGCCGTCCTGCAGCTGAGAGCGCAGCATGTCGGCCTTGATCCGGGCCGCCTCCCAGCCGGCGTCGCTGTCGGCCTCGGGGGTGAGCAGGATGTGGCGAGCATGGAACGACAGGCCGGTCTCGAGCTTGGTGCGGTTCTCGTCGAGGTACTCGTTGATCTCGGCCTCGGTCACCGACACCCGCAGGGTCACCTTGCGGCGGACGAGCTTGTTGACCTTGAGGCCGTCGCGCAGGCGTTTCTTGATCGAGTCCAGCGTGACGCCCTGGCTCTTGATGAGCTTCTCGAACTCCTCCTCGTTCTTCGCGCCGTATTTCTTGATGCGCTCGAGGAACTCCTCGTTCAGCTCGACGTCCTCCACCGCGATCTTCTCGCGGTCGGCCTCCTGCAGCTGCAGCCGGCTGTCGATGAGGCGCGTGAGGAAGTCGCGCCGCAGGTCCTCGTCGCTCGGCCCCGAGCGCCCGGCCGGATTCTCCGCGCGATACGAGACGATCGACTCCTGCAGCTCGGCCAGTGTGATCGCGTCGTTGTTCACGACGGCGATGATCCGATCCGCGATGGCCTCGTCGGTGTCGTCGGCGGGGCGCTCGCGGATGGCGCCGGGCTTGGGCGCGTCGATCGTATCGGTCCTCTCCGTCGTCGTGGCCGAGGCGGCCGCGGGGCCCGGGTTCGTCGTCTTGCCCAACCACGGCACCCAGCCCGGCATGGTCGGCATGGCCGGCAGCGCGCATCCGCCGAGCAGCAGACCGACCACGCCGACGGCCAGCAGCCGCACCCTCATGACCGCGCGAACCCCCTGAGCACCCCGAGCAGCGAGTCACGCACCGCCGGCCACCCGCCGGTGGCGATGGCCGCCTCCAGCGTGAACTCGCGGCGCATCCGGAGCCGGCCGCGGCTGGCCTGGATGGCCGCGACCAGCCGCTGGGGCTCGATCGACGTGGTGGGCGAGAAGGTGATCATCGCCCTGCCCTCGCCGGCCTCGACGCGCTCGATGGCCAGCGCGCGCGCCTCGACGCGGACACGGACGATGTCGATGAGCTGCTCGGCGGGCTCGGGCAGGGGTCCGAAGCGGTCCAGGAGCTCGGCGCGGAGGTCGGTGAGCTCGCCGTCGCCGGCCGCGCCGGCCAGCCGCTTGTAGAACGCCAGTCGCTGATTGACCTCAGGGACATACTCCTCAGGCAAGAACCCTTCGACCTGGACGCTGATGATCGGTTCGACGGCGACCGTGGTCGGATCGCCCCTCAATTCTTGCACAGCTTCGGCGAGAAGCTTCGAGTAAAGATCATACCCGACGGCGGCGATGTGGCCGTGCTGTTCGGCGCCCAGGAGGTTGCCCGCCCCACGGATCTCGAGGTCCCGCAGCGCCAGCTTGAACCCGGAGCCCAGCTCGGTCAACTCCTGCAGCGCCCGCAGCCGCCGCTGGGCCTGCTCGTCCACCCGGCCGTCGGCCGGCACCAGCAGGTAGCAGAAGGCCTGCAGCCGCTCGCGCCCCACGCGTCCGCGCAGCTGGTAGAGCTGGGCGAGGCCGAAGCGGTCGGCGCGATTGATGATGATCGTGTTGGAGGCCGGGATGTCGAGGCCGGACTCGACGATGGCGGTCGAGACCAGGATGTCGGCCTGGCCGCTCACGAACCGGACCATCGCCGCTTCCAGCTCGCGCTCGCCCATCTGGCCGTGGCCCATGATGACGCGCGCCTCGGGCACCAGCTCCTGGATGAATCGCGTCATGGAAACGAGCGACTGCACCCGATTGTGGACGAAGAACACCTGGCCGCCGCGCGCCAGCTCGCGCTCGAGCGCCTCCTTGATGACGGCCTTGCTGAACCGCCGCACGACCGTCTCGATCGGCAGCCGGTCGAGCGGCGGGGTTTCGATGACCGACATGTCGCGCACGCCGGACAGCGACATGTACAGCGTGCGCGGGATCGGCGTGGCCGTCAGCGCCAGCACGTCGACCGAGGCGCGGAGCTGTTTCATCCGCTCCTTGTGGGCGACGCCGAACCGGTGCTCCTCGTCGATGATCATCAGCCCGAGGTTCTTGAACGCGACGTCCTTGGACAGCAGTCGGTGGGTGCCGATCACGACGTCGACCGTGCCCTGCCGCAGCCCTCCCACCACCGCCTTCTGCTCCTTGGGCGAGCGGAAGCGCGAGAGCAGCTCGACCTTCGCGGGAAACGCTCCGAACCGATCGGCGAAGGTGGACCAGTGCTGCTGGGCCAGCACGGTCGTCGGGACCAGCACGGCGACCTGGTAGCCGTCGGCGACCGCCTTGAACGCGGCCCGCAGGGCGACCTCCGTCTTGCCGTAGCCCACGTCGCCGGCGACCAGCCGGTCCATCGGCCGGTCGGTCTGCATGTCCCGCTTGACCTCCTCGATGGCGCGGAGCTGATCGGGCGTCTCCTCGAACCGGAACGCCGCCTCGAACTCGCGCTGCCACGGCGTGTCGCTCGTGAACGAGTGGCCCTCGGCCACCGCGCGCTGGGCGTAGAGCTTGAGCAGCCCCTCGGCCATCTCGCGCAGGGCGGCCCGCACCGACTCCTTCACGCGCTGCCACGAGGCGCCGCCCATGCGGTCGAGACGGGCGGCGCCCGCGTCGCCGCCGAGGTATTTCGAGACGAGGTCGAGCCGCTCGACCGGCACGTACAACCGCCCGCCCTCGGCGTACTCGAGCAGCAAGAAGTCGCCGTCGCGGTCGCCGACCGACATCGTGCGCAGCCCGAGGTAGCGGCCGATGCCGTGGTCCTCGTGCACGACGAGGTCGCCAACCGCGAGGTCGGTGAACGCGGTGAGGGCGGCGCCGCGCTGGTACTTGGGCCGCCGCAGCGCGCGGCGCCGGGCTCCGAAGACCTCGGCCTCGGTGAGCAGCACCAGCCCCACCGCCGAGATGGCGATGCCGGCCGAGCACTCGCCCACCACGATCGCCAGCGGCTGCGGCGCCTCGATGGTCGCCGCGAGGGGCGCCTCGACGTCGTGGTCGCGCAGGATCTGGCGCAGGTGCTCGGCCTGGTGCTCGTCGGCGGCGACCAGCCGCACCGTGAAGCCCTCCGCGCGCCATCGGCCGAGCGCCTCGCGGAGCTGGGCGAAGTGGCCCGTGAAGCGCGGGACCTCCTGGGTGTCGAGCACGTGCTCGCGCGCGGTGCCGGCGAGCAGCTCCAGCTCGACGCGCGGCCGGTCGCCGAGCACCTCGCGCAGCGGCCGGCGGCCCGGCGCCTCCTCCGACGTCTCCTCCAGCAGCGCCGGGGCGTCGAGGATCGCCGGCGCGGTCGGGGGGAGGTAGTCGAGCACGCGCGCGGCGCCGGCCGCGTCGGCGGCGGGGCCGCCGAGGGGCAGCACGAGCAGCTCGTCGAGCGCGTCGGTCGAGCGCTGCGTGCTGGGATCGAACCGGCGGATCGACTCCACGTCGTCGCCGAAGAACTCCAGACGCGCCGGGCTCGGATGGCTGGGGACGAAGACGTCGACGATGCCGCCCCGCACGCTCCACTGCCCGACCTCGACGACGGTGTCGACGCGCTCGTAGCCGGCCGTCTCGAACGCCTCCAGCAGCAGCTCGCGCTCGAGCCGGTCCCCCACGCCGATCCGCAGCGTCCGCGCCGCGAAGTCCGCCGGCGCCAGCAGCGCCGTGTCGAGGCCGGCCGGGGTGGCGACGACGACGATCGGCTCGCCGGCCGCCAGCCGCCGCGCGATCACCGCGCGCTCGGCGTCGGCCTCGCGGTGGTGGCCGCCGCGCCAGAGCCTTGGCTCGTGCTCGGGGAACTCGAGGACCGGCGCTCCGAAGAACTTGAGGTCCTGCGTCCAGCGGTGGGCGTCGGTCAGCGAGCGGACGACGACGACGGCAGCGCGGGGGTGGGCCTGCAGCAGCTCGGCGACGACCAGGGGACGGGCGGGCCCGGCGAGGCCGGCCACGCGCAGGCGGACCTCTCCCTCGGCGAAGGACTTCGCCAGGGACTCGAACGCCTGCCACTCTCTCAACATCGCCGAGCCGCCCTACGGTACCACGGGGTCTTCAGGCGAGGGCCGCCAGCGCGTGGGCCACCGCCTCGGCATGGGTCGTCGTCATCGCGTGGGTCGCCGTGTCCAGCGTCACCACGGAGCCCTTGGGGACGTGGGCGGCGATGGCCTGCGCGATCTTGTGGGTGACCGCGGGGCTGCGCCCGCCGACGAGCGTCGTCACCGGCATCCCGAGCCGGCGACACGCCGCCGGCGAGTACTCCTCCCGGAAGGCGGCGCGGACGTCCCTGACGTTGACCGCCGCTTGTCGGACCATGGAGGCCTTGAGCGGCTCGGGCATGCGGTCGAATGCGCCGGACCCGAACCAGAAGTCGACCATCGTGCGCACCGTGTGAGGCTCGCCGCCCTCCACACCGGCGATGTAGGCGTCGAACACGGCCTTCGTGCTCTCGTAGGCCTCGCGGTCTCCCGCCATGCGCAGCATCGACACCGCCACCGGTTCGAGCAGGGCGAGCGCGCCGAGCGACACCCGGCCTCGCAGCGCGACGGCCAGCGCGACGACGCCGCCGTAGGAATGGCCGGCCAGCACGGCGGGAGCGCCGACGGTGCGGACCAGCGCCTCGATCAGCGTCGCCGCATGAGCGACGTCGGGCACCGCACCGGCCGGCGGCGGCGGCGTCGCGCCATGGCCCGGCAGATCGGGGGCGATGACGCGATGGCGCTCGGTCAGGCGCTCGGCGACGCGCTGCCAGGTTTTGCCGTTCCCCGGCGAGCCGTGGACGAGCAGGACGACGGGGCCGGCGCCGCCGTAGTCCTCGTAGCTCAGCTCGCGATCGTCGACGGCGAGGGTCGGCATGGGTCAGGCATCGAGCTGATCGGCGCCATGGGGCGGGGGCTACCGCCCACCCTTGGCCAGGTAGAAGGAGAGCGTCTCGAGCTCGATCGAGAGGTCGACGTTCTTGAGACGGACGTCGCGGGTCACGCGCAGGCGCGTCGGGGCGAAGTTCAGCACGGCCTTGATGCCGGCGGCGACGAGCTGCTCGGTGACCGTCTGGGCCGCCTCCGGCGGCACGGCGACGATCGCGATCTGGATGCCGCGCGCCTTGATCTCGCGCGCCATGTCGCGGCTCGAGACGATCGGCACCGTGTCGATCTCGCGGCCGATCTTGGCCGGATCGTCGTCGATGACGACCGCGATGCGGAAGCCCTGGCGGCCGAACCCCT
This sequence comes from Methylomirabilia bacterium, assembly GCA_041493815.1. Taxonomy (GTDB): domain Bacteria; phylum Methylomirabilota; class Methylomirabilia; order Rokubacteriales; family CSP1-6; genus AR5. Next base: position 592 of record JBGPZN010000029.1, on the reverse strand, counting down.
TGTAGTGGAAGAGCGCGGAGCCGAGATTGCCGAAGCCGACCAGCGCCACCGCCCACTCGCGGTCGAGGCCGAGGATGCGCTGCAGCTCGGCCTTGAGCCCGGAGACGTAGTAGCCGATCCCCCGCACGCCGAACTCGCCGAAGTAGGCCAGGTCCTTGCGCACCTGGGCCGAGTTCAGGCTGAAGCGCTCGGCCAGCTCCTGCGAGGAGATCGTCTTCACCCCGTCCTCCTCCAGCTGGAGCAGGCAACGGGTGTAGACCGAGAGACGACGAATCGTCATCTCGGGGATTTTTGGCGGGCGGTAGCTCGAGCGTGCCATGTGCGACGGCGGCGCGAGCGCGGGCTCGCGCCGCCGCACCCCCGATGGCGCCGCTACTTGATGGGTTGCACGAACAGCAGGATCATCGCCACCACGAGGACGTAGATCGCCAGGGACTCGATCAAAGCCAGACCGATGATCAACGCGGTCTGGATCCGGGCGGCCGCGCCCGGCTGCCGGCCCATGGCCTCGACGGCGGCCGCCACCGCCCGGCCCTGTCCCAACCCACAGAGGCCGGAGGCGATCGCCATCCCGACCCCGGCCGCGATGACG
>JBGPZN010000031.1:0-14203 GCA_041493815.1 Methylomirabilia bacterium | reverse complement strand
GCCCGTGCGCGGCTACGGCTACGCGATCGCGCTGGTGAACACCTGGCTGGAGTGACCTCGACCTCGATACCGTTGCCGAAGGGAGTCGCCCATGAAGCTCGTCCGCTACGGCCGCCCCGAACAGGAGAAGCCCGGTCTGATCGACGCCGACGGCGCCCTGCGTGACCTCTCGCGCGTCGTCAGGGACATCACGCCCGACGTGCTGACGCCGGCCGGCCTCACGCGTCTGCGCGGCGTCAAGGTCGCGCGCCTGCCCGTGGTGCGCGGGCGTCCACGCCTGGGCGCTCCGCTGGCCGGCATCGGCAAGATGGTCTGCATCGGCCTCAACTACACCGACCACGCGGCCGAGGTGGGTATGGCCCTGCCCACGGAGCCCACGGTCTTCATCAAGGCCCCCAGCGCGGTGTGCGGGCCGAACGACGCCACCGTGCGGCCGCGCGGCGGCGTCAAGCTCGACTACGAGGTCGAGCTGGCCGCGGTGATCGGCCGTGACGCGCGCGGCGTTGCATCGGGCAAGGCCCTCGCCCACGTCGCCGGCTACTGCATCGTCAACGACGTCTCCGAGCGGGCCTTCCAGATGGAGCACGGGGGCACGACCACCAAGGGCAAGAGCGCCGACACCTTCGGGCCGGTCGGCCCCTGGCTGGTGACCGCCGACGAGGTCGCCGACCCGCAGGCGCTCGAGCTGTGGACGATCGTCAACGGCGAGCGGCGCCAGCACGGCACCACCGCCAAGATGATCTTCACGGTCGCCGCGCTGGTCGCCTACGTCAGCCGGTTCATGTCGCTGCGAGTCGGCGATCTGATCTCCACCGGGACCCCGGCCGGCGTCGGCCACGGCTTCAAGCCCCCGCGCTATCTGCAGCCGGGCGACGTGGTCGAGATGGGCATCACCGGGCTCGGCACCCAACGTCACACGATCGTGGAGGCGAAGTGATGGCCAAGCGTCGCGTGGTGCTCACCGGGGCGTCGGGCTACGTCGCCCAGCGGATGTTCAAGGCGCTCGATGAGCGCTGGGACGTGGTGCCGATCGACATCCGCGACACGACGCGCGACGGCAAGCCCGTCCCGCGCCTCGTCGTGGCGGATCTCACCCAGCCCGATCGCAACGCGTATCGCCAGCACTTCCGCGGCGCCGACGCGGTCATCCACTGCGGCTTCGTGCGCGCGCCCGGCATGACCGCCGACACCTGGCAGGACAACAGCGACGCCAAGTTCCAGGCCGAGCACGCCAACGTCGCGCTCGCCTACAACGTCTACCGGGTCGCGCTCGAGGAGGGCGTGCGCCGGGTCGTCGCGTGCAGCTCCAACCACGCCTCGGACTACTACGAGCGCCTGGTGTGGGACGGCCGGGTGGACATGGTCACGCCGGAGATGCCCCCGCGCTCGGACAACTGGTACGGCTGGTCGAAGGCGTCCTACGAGCTGCTCGGCTTCGTCTTCGCCACCGGCAAGGTCGACGGCCGCACGCTCGAGGTCGTGCAGTGGCGCATCGGCGGCCCCCGCGACAACGACCTGGACACCATCAAGCCGGGCGACATCCCGACCATGCACCGCGCGCTCGGCGCCTATCTCTCCGCGCGGGATCAGACCCAGCAGGCGATCCGCATGGTGGAGACCGAGGACATCAGCGACGAGAACGGCATCCCGTTCCTGATCGTCTACGGCATCAGCGGCAACACGCACCGGTTCTGGAGCCTGGCGAGCGCGAAGCGGAAGATTGGATACCAGCCGGAGGACGACAGCCAGGTGAACTTCGCCGACCAGATCGCCGCGATCGCCCGCGCCGCCAAGAAGTCATGAGCGTCGTCCTCGGCACCGCGACGCCCGGCGGCGGCTTCCCCGTCTACGGCGACGCCGTGGCGGCCGCGCTGAACGAGGTCGATCCGTCGCTGGGCGTGGTGACCCGCAACACGAAGGGCAGCACCGAGAACGTGCCGCTGCTCGAGTCCGGTCAGCTCGACCTGGCGCTCGTGCAGGGCGAGGTCGCCTACGAGGCGCTGCGCGGCATCGGCCGGCCGCCGGCCGATCTGAAGATCTTCGCCGCCATGTACTCGACCGCCGGGATGTTCGTCGTCCGCGGCGACTCGCCCGCGCGCACGATCACGGATCTGCGCGGCAAGCCGGTCGTCTTCGGCGCCCGTGGCTCGGGGCTCGTCATCCTCGCGCGCTACGTGCTGGACGGGCTCGAGCTCGACCAGGTCAAGGACTTCGAGGCGATCTATCTCGACCGGGCCGGCGACGGACCGGCGATGGTGCTCGACGGCCGCGCCGCCGCGCTGTGGGGCGGCGGCATCGGGTGGCCGGGGTTCACCGCGGTGACGAGCGCGGGCGGGCGCCTGCTCGCGCCCGACGCCGAGGGCCTCCGCCGCATCCAGGCCAAGCACACCTTCCTCAAGACGCTGACGGTGCCGGCCGGCTCGTACCCAGGGCAGCGCGACCCCATCGTCTCGGTGGGCTCGTGGAGCTTCATCATGGCGCGCCCGTCACTCGGCGAGGAGGTCGTCTACCGGCTCGCCCGCGCGCTCCACACCGGCGCGGCGGCGCTGGCCGCGCGGCTGCCGCAGGCGGCCGAGACGACCGCCGCCAATACGCTCTCCGCCGCTCCGAGCCGCGACCTGCTCCACCCGGGCGTGCTCCGCCATCTGCGCGAGCTCGGCCTGACCTAGGAGGACCGTCATGAAGCGACTCGCATGCCTCACGGCCGTGGCGCTGACCGCGCTGGCGCTGAGCGCGCGGGCCCAGGCCCCGACCCCGCTGGCCGCCGCCGTCGGCGGCAACATGAACCACGTCCCCAGCTTCGTCGGCGTCGAGAAGGGCATCTTCCTCAAGCACGGCATCGACCTGAAGCTCAAGGTGCTCGCCACCGGCCAGGAGATGTCCAAGGCGCTGCAGGCGGGCGAGGTGCAGATCATCGGCTCCGCGTTCTCGAACTATCCGGTGGCGGTCGAGCGCGGCATGGCGGCCAAGGGCGTGGTGGGGATGATGGGCGACCGCACCGGCCGCTACTCCGACGAGCCGATCAGCGTGTGGACGCGCAAGGGCAGCGGGGTGACGAAGATCGAGGACCTGGCCGGCAAGCGGGTGGGGCTGGCGATCGGGGGAACCGGCGACGAGTACCTCACGGTGCTGCTCAAGAAGAAGGGCGTGGCGCGCGACAAGGTGACGTTTCTCAACGTGCCGCCCGGCAACACGGTGTCGACGCTGCAGGGCGGCAGCGTGGACGCCGTGGCGACGTGGGAGCCGTTCGGATCCCTGGTCGAGGCCAAGGTTCCCGACGCCGTGCTGGTGGCGCGCGGCGGCGGCCACATCAGCTACTACATCAACATGGCGATCGTCACCGAGCTCATCGACAAGAGTCCCGACGTGGTCGAGCGCTACGTGATCGGCGTGGCCGAGGCGACCCAGTACACCCGCAAGAACCTCGACGAGGCCGCCGAGATCGCCACCCGGTGGGCGCCGGGGCTCGAGGCGGCCGTCGCCCGCAAGGCCCTGCGTCACATGACGTTCGATCCGCGGATCACGCCGCACACCGTCGCCGCCTGGGAGGAGAACGTCCGCCTCCTGCTCGAGCAGAAGAAGCTGCGGGCGGCACTGCCGTGGCAGCAGGGCATCGAGCTGCGCTTCATCGAGAAGGTGGCCAGGAGCCACCCGCAGCTCTTCGCGGACCTCAAGCCCGCGCCTTGACGGCGCCGGGCGGGCGGCGCGCGTGATCGCCAAGATCGCCCTGCGCGGGCTCGGCCACGAGTACGTCAATCCGTTCACGCGTGAGCGGGTGGTCGCGCTCGACGGCCTCGAGCTCGACGTCGCCGCCGGGGAGTTCGTCACCGTCGTCGGGCCGAGCGGCTGCGGCAAGACCACGCTGCTCGGCATCCTGGCCGGTCTCGTCACCCCCACCCGCGGCAGCGTGCTGGTCGACGGCCGGCCGGTGACCGGGCCCGGGCGCGACCGCGGCGTCGTGTTCCAGGAGTTCGCGATCCTGCCGTGGCGCACCGTCGAGAAGAACATCGCTCACGGCCTGGAGATCCAGGGCGTGCCGAAGGCCGAGCGCGCCGCCACCGTGCGTCGCTTCGTCGAGCTGATCGGGCTGCAGGGGTTCGAGAAGAAGTACCCGCACGAGCTGTCGGGCGGCATGCGCCAGCGCGTGGCGGTGGCGCGCACGCTGGCGGCGAACCCCGAGGTCATGCTCATGGACGAGCCGTTCGCCGCCGTCGACGCCCAGACGCGCATCACCCTGCAGGAAGAGCTGAACGCCATCGCCCAGGCCACGGGCAAGACGATCCTGTTCGTCACCCACAACGTCGAGGAGGCCGTCTTCCTCGGCGACCGCTGCTGCATCGTCTCGCGCCGCCCGGGCCGGGTGAAGGCGCTGGTGCCCGTGGCCATCCCGCGCGCCCAGCGCACGTGGACGCTGTTCACCTCCGACCCGGCCTTCGGCGCCATCAAGGACCACGTGCTGCGGCTGGTGCGCGAGGAGGTCGGGGTCGAGGTGGGGGACCGCTGACGCGCCCGCGCGAGCTGGTCGGCACCTGGTTCGTCGTCCTGGGCGGCGGCGCGGCCGTGTGGGCCGCGGCGGCGGCGCTGCTGCCCCTGCCCGACTACTACCTGCCCCCGCCCACGGCGGTGATCGCCGCCTTCGTCGAGCTCGTCGCCAAGGGCATCCTGCCGGCGTACGTCGGCGAGAGCCTCCGGCGCATTCTGCTGGCCGCGGTGTTCGGACTGCTGGTCGGCGTGCCGATCGGCGTGCTGCTCGGCATGAGTCGCCGCGTCGCCGACTTCTTCCATCCGATCCTGAACTTCTTCCAGTCGGTCTCCGGCGTGGCGTGGCTGCCGCTCATGCTGGTGTGGTTCGGCTTCGGCGAGCGCACGATCCTGATCGCCGTCAACTACACCGTGCTCTTCCCCGTGATCTTCAACGCGCTGCTCGGCGTGCGCAGCGTGCCCCCGCTCTACGTCAACGCGCTGCGCACGCTGGGCGCGGGGCGCTGGCGGATCGTGACGGACGTGGTCGTGCCGGGCGCGCTGCCGAGCATCGCCACCGGGCTCCGGCTGGGGCTGGCCTACGGCTGGCGGGCGCTCATCGCCGCCGAGATGCTGGTCGGCGCCCACGGTCTCGGCTTCATGATCTTCAACGCGCAGAACTTCCATCTCACCGCGCGGATCATGCTCGGCATGGGCATCATCGGCACGCTGTGGCTGCTCCTCGACTACTTCCTCCTCCGCCCCCTCGAGGAGGCGACGATCGCCCGCTGGGGCCTGGTGCAGCGATGAATCCCGGGCCTTCTGGAACAGGCCACCTGCGGTCCAATCCGGGCTGGCGGCACCCGCTACAACAATGAGCTCGTTGGCCAGGACGCTCCGCGGCGCCGCGCCCTTCGCGGCCCTCCTCGCCGCCTGGACCCTCGTCACGCGCGCGGGCCTCGTCTCCCCGCTCTTCCTGCCGCCGCCCTCCGACGTGCTCCGGGTCGCGTGGGAGCAGGCGCTCGACGGCTCGCTGTGGATCAACCTCGCCGCCAGCCTGGGGCGCGTCCTGCTGGGCATCGTCGTCAGCGTGCCGCTGGCGGTGGCGCTCGGCGTCGTCGTCGGGCTCAACCGCCGGCTCGCCCCCGTCGTGGAGCCGATCGTCGGCTTCTTCAACGCGCTCTCCGGCATCGCCTGGCTGCCGCTGGCCATCACCTGGTTCGGGCTCGGCTGGGCCAGCGTGACGTTCATCATGTTCAACACGATCTTCTTCCTCGTCTTCTTCAACACGCTGGTCGGCGTGCGCACGGTGCCCCGCATCTTCGAGCAGGCGGTGCGCACGATGGGCGGCTCCCGCCGGCACGTCATCCTCCAGGTGCTGATCCCGGGGGCGATGCCCAGCATCGTCACCGGGCTGCGCCTGGCCATCGGCTTCGGCTGGCGCGCGCTCATCGCCGCCGAGATGATCGCCACCTCGACCGGGCTGGGCTTCCTCATCTACAACGCCGCCAACTTCCACCAGAGCGACACGATCCTGGTCGGCATCATCACGATCGGTCTGCTGTGGCTGCTCACCGACCGCCTGCTGCTGCAGCCGCTCGAGCGCCGCACCATCGAGCGCTGGGGCCTGGTGTCCAACGCGCCGTGAGGCTGCTGCGCCACCGCACCGTCGTGTTCCTGCTGGTCGTCGCCGCGCTGGCGGCCGGCTGGGAGACCTACACCACGCTGGCGGCGCCGCGCCGGCTGGCGCCGGAGCTGGCCGCCGCGCTCGCGCGCGAGCCGCGCGTGAACGTGACGGTGCGCCTGGGCTTCGCGCCGGAGGAGTTCCACATCCGCCTGTTCCAGGGCTACGGCGTCGTGCGGGGCGTGCAGGGCACGACGGTCCTGCTCGACCGCGTCCGGGCGGAGGACGTCGGCCGGCTCGCCCGCTACTATTGGGTGCGCATGATCGCGCTGCAGTGACGACGTTCGAGCGCGCGGCCCGGGCCGCGACGGGGAGAGAGACCGATGCGAGTGCTGGTGACCGGAGCGGCGAGCGGAATCGGACGGGCGACGTGCCTGCGCCTGGCGCGTGACGCGCGGGCGGCCGGCACGAAGGCGAGCGTGGCGGCGGTCGACGTCGGGCCCTCGGCCGGCCTGGATCATCTGATCGAGGACCTGCGCGGGCTCGGCGCCGACGCGTTGCCGCTGCACGGCGACATGGGCACCGCTGAAGCGCCCGCGTGGGTGGTCGAGGAGGCGGTCAAGCGCTTCGGCGGGCTCGAGGGTCTCGTGAGCAACGCCGGCGTGAACCGGCCCGGCCCCCTGGCGCGGTACTCCGTCGCCGACTGGGATTTTCTGTTCGCGGTGAACACGCGAGCCACCTGGCTGCTGGCCAAGGCCGCGCACCCGGCGCTCAAGGCCACGGGCGGCGCCATCGTGGCCACCGGCTCCATGTCCGGCAGCAACGCGCACGCGAATCTTGGCGCCTACGGACCCAGCAAGGCGGCCGTCATCATGCTGGTCCGGGTGCTGGCGCAGGAGTTCGGGCGCGACGGCATCCGGGTCAACGCGGTGTCGCCCGGCATGGTCCACACGGGGATGACGGCAGCCGTCTACGCCGACCGGGCGGTCGCCGCCGAGCGCGACGCCCTGGTACCGCTGGGACGCGTGGCCACGCCCGAGGACATGGCGGACGTGATCGCGTTCCTGCTCGGCCCCGACGCGCGCTACGTCAACGGTCACGACATGGTCGTGGACGGTGGGGTCAGCGGCAACTTCCTGGGCCGCCTGCCCGGGATCGGGAAGATCGCGCGGGGCTGAGCCGCGTCGATCAGGTGTCAGCCCCTGTCACGGGACCGTCATCGATGACGTGATGTCGCGGGAGTCCGCCTGCCGTCACGCTACTTGGGCGGCGCGAGCGAGTTGGTGCAGATGTTGCTATCCGCGACACCATGAAACTCGCCCGGGCCGGTGCTGCAATCTCGCTACGCACTCACCTGATCCTGCTCGTCGCCGCCACCCTGCCGCTCGGCGCCCTGACCACGACGATGGTCCGGTCAGCGTCCGCACGACAGCCGGAGTGGCTGATCGCCAGCGGGGCCCTCCTGCTCCTGGCGCTGCTCCTGGCGGCGACGGTGGCCCGCCGCATCGCCGACGTCGCCTCCGCCGTCACCGGCGCCGCGCGCGCTATCGGACTGGGCGACGCGCCGGCGCTCGGCCCCTTCCCCGTCCACGAGCTGGACGAGCTGGCCCGGGCGGTGGCGAGCGCCGGCCACGCGCGTCGCGACACCGAGAGCCGGCTGCGGGCGGCCGAGGCCCGGCTGGGCGCCCTGATCGAGGCCGCGCCGGCCGCGATCATGTGCATCGACGCCTACCGGCGGGTGCTCGTGTTCAACCGCATCGCCGAGACGATGTTCGGTTGTCCGGCCACCGAAGCGATCGGCGTCGTCGCCGACCGCTTCTTCTCGGAGGGCTTCCTGCGCCTCCTCGACGCCCACCTCGAAGGCGGCCGCCGCGGGCCCCGCGCGGTCACGACCGGCGGCGCTGACAGCCTGGTCGGCTTCCGCCGGGACGGCACGGAGTTCGTCCTCGACGCCGCGATCTCCCGCGTCGACACGCCCGGTGGTCCCGTGTGCACGCTGGTGCTGCGCGACGTCACCGAGATCGAGCGGCGCGAGGGCGAGCGGGCCGAGCTGCTGCAGCGCGAGCAGGCGGCGCGCAGCGAGGCCGAACAGGCCGCGCAGCAGTCGTGGCTGCTGGGCGAGGCCAGCCGGATGCTGACGGTCTCGGTCGACTACGTGACGACGCTGGCCGGGCTGGCCCGCCTCGCCGCCGGCACGCTGGCCGACTGGTGCGTGATCGACCTCGTCGGCGACGACGGCGAGCTCCGGCGCCTGGCGGTCGCGCACGCCGACCCCGCGCGCGAGCACTTCGCGCGCACGCTCCAGGCGCGCCCGATCGCGGGTGCGGACCTGCCCGAGGCGCTGGCGCAGGCCCTGGCCAGCGGCCACGCCGAGATCGTCGCCGAGGTGACCGAGGCCGAGCGGCGGCGCCTGGTGCGCGGCGAGGAGCAGGAGCGGCTGGCGCTCGGGCTCGGGCTGCACTCGGCGATGCTCGTGCCCCTGGTCAGCCACGGCCACGTCGTGGGCGTGCTGACCCTGGTGCGCGGCGGCGGCGAGGCCTACGCGGCCGCCGACCTTGCGGTGGCGCAGGAGCTGGCGGGCCGCGCGGCGACGGCGGTGGACCACAATCGCCAGTACCGCCAGGCGCAGCAGGCGCACGCGCGCTTCGCCGGGCTCCTCGACGGCCTCGATGCGATCGTGTGGGAAGCGGATCCGGTCACGCTGCAGATGACCTTCGTCAGTCACCGCGCCGAGAGCCTGCTGGGCTATCCGCTGCGCCAGTGGCAGGGCAACGCCTCGTTCTGGACGCGCCTGATCCATCCCGACGACCGCGCGGCCGCGCTGGCCGGGCTGCGCGAGCACGCGGCTGACGGCCGCCAGTGCCGGCTCGAGTATCGGATGGCCACCGCCGACGGCCGGCTGGTGTGGATCAGCAACATCGTGCAGCCGGTCCTGCGCGACGCGGGCGGCGTCGGCCAGCTCCGCGGCCTGATGATCGACGTCACCGACCGCAAGCGGCTGGCCGAGGAGCGCGACCGGCTGCTGGCGGCCGAGCAGGCGGCGCGCGCCGAGGCCGAGACCTCCGCCCAGCGCGCGCGCTTCCTGGCCGAGGCCAGCGACCTGCTGTCCTCCTCGCTCGACCGCGGCGCCACGCTCGACAGCCTCGCGCGCCTGGCCGTGCCGGCCTTCGCCGACTGGTGCCTCGTCCACCTCGCCGAACCCGTCGCCGGCCGCCGGCTGCACGCCGCCGGCGCCGACGCCGACGGCGTCCGCGTGGCCGAGGCGGTGGAGCGGCTGGCGCCCGCGCTGGAGCTGCCAGCCCTGCTGCCGTTCCTCGAGCGGATGAAGGAGGGCGAGCCGCTGCTGGTGCCGGACATCGGCCCGGCGTGGCTGGAGAGCCTGCAGCTGCTACAGCAGCTCGCCCCGCGCTCGATCATCGTGGTGCCACTCGTCGCGCGCGGGCGTACGGTGGGCACGCTATCCTTCATCACGACCCGATCGGAGCGCCGCTACGGCCCCGCCGATCTGGCCCTCGCGCGTGACCTCGCCCACCGCGCCGCCATCGCCGTCGACAACGCACGCCTGTACGCGGAGGCCGAGGGCGCCAACCGGGCCAAGGACCAGTTCCTGGCCACGCTCTCCCACGAGCTGCGCACCCCGCTCACCGCGATGCTCGGCTGGGTCCTGATGCTGCGCTCGGGCCGGCTGAGCGGCGACGAGGCCGCCGGCGCCCTGGCCAGCATCGAGCGCAACACCCGCGTGCAGGCCCAGCTCATCAACGACCTGCTCGACGTCTCGCGCATCGTGGCCGGCAAGCTGCAGATCGACAAGCGGCCCGTCGATCTGCGGGTCGTGATCGAGCACGGCCTGGACTCGATACGGCGCGAGATCGAGAACCGCCGTCACACCGTGAGCTGCCTGATCGACCCCGAGGCGGCCTGGGTGTCGGGCGACGCCGTACGGCTCGAGCAGATCGTCGTGAATCTCGTCGGCAACGCCGCCAAGTTCACCCCGGAGGGTGGGCACGTCGACGTGCGACTCGATCGCCACGACGGGCTCGCCCGCATCACCGTGAGCGACACGGGCCAGGGCATCGAGCCGGCCATGCTGCCACACGTCTTCGAGAGCTTCCGGCAGGCCGACAGCAGCAGCACCCGGCGTCACGGCGGCCTCGGACTCGGCCTGGCGATCGTACGGCGGCTCGTCCTGCTGCACGGCGGCCGCGTGGAGGCCACCAGTGCCGGCCGCGGCCGCGGCGCCACCTTCACCGTGCACCTGCCGCTGCTCGCGCCGGAGGCGCGCCCCGCCCTGCCCGCCGGCGAGCCCGAGGTCCGGCGACCGCGTGAGGACACCAATCTCCCCCGCCTGGACCGCATCCGCGCCCTCGTCGTCGACGATCACGAGGACTCGCGCCGCTTCGTGAAGACCGTGCTGATCGACTCCGGCGCCGAGGTGCTGGAGGCGGACGGCGTCGACGCCGCGCTCGAGATCCTGGGCAACACCTACGTCGACGTGCTCGTCAGCGACATCGGCATGCCCGGCGCCGACGGGTACGACCTGATCACGCGCGTCCGCGAGCTCGAGCGCGAGCACGGCGGGCGCATCCCGGCGGTCGCCCTCACGGCCTACGCGGGCGAGGACAACCGCGACCGCGCTCTCGCCGCCGGCTTCACCGCACACGTCACCAAGCCGGTGAGTCCGGCGCGCCTCGTCCACATCGTCGCGCAAGCCGTCGGCCGCCCCGCCCTGCTCTGAGCTGATCCTCACTCATTCGGGCGGATTGAGGGCCGCCGAGTCCGACCCCGCGACGCTGGAAATCGACGCGGTGCTCTCAGGTCGGTGGCGGCGCGTCGTCGTGGGACTACGGGGCGGTTTGGGCGTGGTCCTTCTGGTGGAAGTAGTTGGCGCTGTAGAAGGCCTTGACGAGGTCGCCGTACACGGCGGGCGGGTAGTGCGGCGGGTCCTGGCGCGTGGTGCAGCTCGACAGGCACGCAATCGTCGCGGCGATGTTGGGGCTGTAGAAGAAGGCGATGGAGTAGCGGTCGCGGCCGGAGTCGTTGATGACGCCGTGGGGTGTGGACAGGAAGCGGTCGTTGGACCAGCGCTTCATGACGTTGCCGAGGTTGACGAGGAAGGTGCCGTCGATCAGCGGCGGCGACAGCCACTCGCCGCTCGGCAGCCGCACGGCCAGACCGGGCGTGTCCTCTCGGGCCAGGAAGGTGATGAAGGAGTTGTCGGTGTGCGGCCCCTGCCCGAACTGCTCGGGGTCGTCGATCTCCTGCGGCGGGTAATGCAGGAAGCGCAGGTTGATGTGGGCCTCGCCGGCGAAGAACGGGGCGAAGAAGCCGGCCGGCATGTCGAGGCTCCGGGCGAGCAACGGCAGCATGCGCTCGCCGAAGGCCTCCATCGTCTTGAAGTAGCGCACCATCGTGGCGCGCGTGCGCTCGTGGCCGGCCGGCCACTGGTTGGCCCCGCGCAGCGGCGTGCCGGCGACCACGTCGGGATGGTCGGGGCCGCGGTCGTGGCTGATGAAGAAGCTCTCGTTGAAGTTGGGCCGCGTCGCCTTGTGCACCGTGGAGGCGCGCTGGATGCTCTCGTTCACCGGCAGGTAGCCGATGTTGCTCTGGTTGAGCTTCAGCGCCAGCTTGTCCTCGAGGGGCAGTGCGTGGAACTCCCGCGAGGCCTGGAAGGCGGCGTCGATCACCTCTGGGGCGACGCCGTGGCCGGCAACGTAGAAGAAGCCGACGCGCTCGCTGGCGTCGCGCACCCGGGCGGCGACGGCCTCGAGCCCGCCCGCCTCGCCGCGGAAGGCGGCGCCCACGTCGATCACCGGGATGGCGCGCGTCACCTCCTCGGGGTCCTTGACCGCCTGCGCCTTGAAGATGTTCATCGACCAGCCTCCAGTCGGGGCAACACCTCGCGTGACAAGAGCGTCATCGAATGTTCCCACGCGGCCCGCGGCTGCCATTCGTGGGCGATCACCAGCAGCGTCCCGAACCCGCCGACCGCCTCGCCGAGCGCGGCGACCTTCCTCGCCACGGTCTCGGGGCTGCCGACGATCCAGATGTTGTCGAGCAGGTACTCGAGCGTCACCTCGGAGTCCGGCATTGCCGGATCGTGCTTGAGCATCTCGAAGCCGCGCAGCTTCGGCAGCAGGCGCAGGAAGTAATCGCGGTAGTCGCGGGCCAGCGGGCCGGCCAGCGCCTCGCGCCGCGCCTGGGCGTCGGTGTCGGCGACGTAGACGTCGCGCGCGATGCGCCACGTGGCGCGGTCGGCCGAACGTCCCGCCCGCGCGGCACCCGTGGCCACCGCCTCCCAGTGCGTCTTCAAGATCCGCGGCGGCACGAAGTTGATGCTCATCGGGATGTAGCCGCGCTCGCCCGCCAGCACCAGCGTCTCCGAGCTGGACGACACGCCGGCCACGCCGATGGGCGGATGCGGCCGCTGGTAGGGCCGCAGATGCAGCCGCAGGCCGATGTCGTCCTGCGGCTCGGGAATGCGGAAGCGCCAGTGCTTGGTCGTCGACGCGTAGACGCCGGGCTTGGGATCGTTCCAGAGCGCGATGACGGTGTCGAGCACCTCGCGCGTGATCCCGCGCTGCTCGCCGCTCTTGCCGTCCACCTCGAACAGCTCGAAGTCCCCCGGGAACCCGCCCGAGCCCACGCCCCAGTAGAAGCGACCGCGCGCCATCTGGTCGAGCTGGGCGATGCGCTGGGCCAGCATCAGCGGGTCGTGGTTGGGCAGGCAGGACACGCCGGTGGCCAGCTTCATCCGCTGCGTCACCCCGAGCGCCCGCGCGATGAACAGGTCGGGGCACGGGATGTTCTCCCACTGCGCCGTGAAGTGCTCGCCGATCCACGCCTCCTCGTAGCCGAGGCGATCGAGCGTGGCGAGCTGAGCGAGGTCGTCGTCGAGGGTCTGGGCGATGTCCGCCCCGGGCGGATGCAGCGGCATGGCGAAGTATCCAAGTCGCATGCCGGGGATTCTACCGTATTCGCCCGTGGTACCCTCCGGGGCCATGGCGACCATTCAGACCTCGCTGCTCGACGAAGCGCGCGGCTTGCTGGACGAGACGATCGAGCTCCGGCGTCGCATCCACCGGCACCCGGAGATCGGCCTGACGCTGCCGCGCACCCAGCAGGTGGTGCTGGACGCGCTGGCCCCGCTCGGCCTCGACGTCCGCACCGGCAGCAAGACGACGTCGGTCACCGCCACGCTCGAGGGCGCCCGGCCGGGGCCGACGATGCTGTTGCGCGCCGACATGGACGCGCTGCCGCTGCAGGAGGACACGGGCCTGCCGTTCGCCTCCGAGGTCGCGGGCGCGATGCACGCCTGCGGCCACGACACGCACGTGGCGATGCTGGTCGGCGCCGCGCGCATGCTCGCCACCCGGCGCGCGACGCTGGCGGGCCGTGTCGTGTTCATGTTCCAGCCCGGCGAGGAGGGCTACCACGGCGCCCGGGTCATGATCGAGGAGGGGCTGCTCGACGGCGCCCGCAAGCCGGACGCCGCGTTCGGGCTGCACGTGGGCGCGCGCCATCCGGCCGGCGTGATCGCTACCCGCGGCGGCGCCATGCTGGCGTCCGGTGACACCTTCCAGATCACCGTGCGCGGCGACGGCGGCCACGCCTCCGCACCGCATGATTGCCTCGATCCGATCCCGATCGCCTGCGAGATCGTCCAGGCGTTCCAGACGCTGGTGACCCGCCGCGTGAACGCCTTCGACCCCGCCGTCGTCACCGTCGCCAAGATCGAGGCCGGCACCACGCGCAATATCATCCCGGAGACCGCGAGCCTGCTCGGCACCATCCGGACCGTGTCGGAGCGGACGCGCACCAACGTGCTGGACGGCGTCAAGCGCGTGGCCGAGGGCGTCGCCGCCGCTCACGGCGCCGCGGTCGAGGTGAACCTGATCCGCGGCTACCCGGTCACGGTCAACCACGACGCCTTCGCCGAGCGCGTGCTGCGCGTGGCGACCGAGCTGCTGGGCCCCGAGCGCGTACAGCCCATGGCGACGCCGATCATGGGCAGCGAGGACTTCTCGTATGTCCTGCAGCGCGTGACGGGCGCCTTCGCGTTCCTAGGCACCCGGCCCGCCGAGGGCCCGGCCCCGCCCAATCATTCCAACCGGATGATCG
>JBGPZN010000463.1:0-3126 GCA_041493815.1 Methylomirabilia bacterium | reverse complement strand
GCGGCCATCGTCTCGCCGGGACGCCGCGGCGCCAGTCCCGCCAGTGTCATCGATCGACCGCGGAGCGCCATCAGCCGCTGCTGGTCGGGATCGGCCAGCACGGGGACGACCTGTTGATCGATGGCGTCGGCGATCGAGCGGATGGCCACGGCCGCGCGTGACGGGTCGTTCTGGAGCCGACCGTAGTCGGCGGCGTGCTCGCGAAGGTACTGGGCGAGCCGGGCGACGCGGTCGCTCGTCAGCGGGTGAGTGTCCTTCGACAAGTAGGCCTGGTAGTCGGCCTCCGAGCCGAAGTCGGCGCGGTGGTCCACGAAGTGGGCGGCCGCCAGGAAGAAGAACAGCAAGCCGTTGATCGGCTGGCCGACCCGGCGCAAGACCTCCAGCGCGAAGCGGTCGGCCTCGTCCTCGTTCTCTCGGGCCCGCGCGCGCGGGACTCCCGGCCCGTATCCCGGATGCTGGTAGAGCACGTGTCCCATCTCGTGCAGGAGGAGGAAGCTCAGGGACTGATTGAGGATCTGCTGCGAGAGGTTGTCGACGCGCTGGTTGTCGGTTGCGTTCGCCGGGATCCGCAGCGCCGCCCGCGGGTCGGGGTAGCGCCCGCCGAACTTTGCCGGGTCCTGATACTTCACCATCGAGACGTAGTCGGTCACGGACTCCATCGTGTACCGGTTGGTGTCGAGCCACGCGAAGGCCACGGAGAGATCGGCCAGAAACCGGATGCTCATGACGGGCAGGACGACGCGGCCCGAGCGCTCGGCGAAATACTCGAACAGACCGCCGGCGGGGCCCCGGAGCGGAAAGTCCGGCGTGAGATTCCGCAGCCGTTGCCGCTCGGCGGCGGTGAGCTTGGGCAGGAACACGTTCTGCAGATTCCACAGGACCACCTCGCGGTAGTCGGGCTGCTTCTGCCCCAGGAGCCGGTCGTCGTATATCGCGCCGTAGTCCTTGCCCTGGGCGGCGGCGGAGCCGGCGCCCAGGACGAGGACGGCGACCGCGAGCACGATCGCCGCACGGATGGCGCTCACCGGTCACCCCGGTACGCGCGTGCCGCGGGGGCGGCGCGGGCGGGCGGCGGACCGGTCTCGCCGTTCTGCACCCAGCGGGTGAACTCGGTGTAGGCGCCCCACTCCCGCTCGCTCCATACCGCGGCGAGCAGGCGTAGACGGGCGTCCGTCAGCGCCAGACCGAAGTCGAGCCGCTGCTGCTGCGAGAGGCTACGGCCGCCGGGGCCATCCAGGGCGACGGCCAGGCGCGCGAGCTGCGCCACCGTACCCAGCGCGCCGGTGCGCTCGACCTCCTGCTGCTGGGTCGATGCGCCGGCCGGCACGGCGGACGACAGGCGCCGCTCCTCCACCGTGGTTGCCGCCGTTGTGGCGGTCGCCGCAGTGACGCCCTCGCGCACCTCGACGCTCAGTCCGCGGTACAGGCCGAGCGCGAGGATGACGGCGCCGAAGAGCGCGAAGAACACGCCCGGGCCCACGCGGGTCACGTAGATCGAGATTCCCCCGGGCAGCTCCAGCTTGCCCTCGCCCTTCTCCGTCCGCCGCGGCATGGACAGGAACGTGCGGTAGCCGAGCACGATCGACAGCGCGCCGGCCAGCACGATCATGATCCGCTCGAGGTGCCGGGCGGAGACCGCGATGATCTCGGAATCCATGAAATCCTCCTTTTAGCGGCGGACTCCAGCCTCCGTCAGCCGGCCAGCGATTCGATCCTCTGCACCTCCTCGTCGGAGAGCACCAGCGCATGGCTGGCCAGGTCCTGCTTCATGTGCTCGGCGCTGGAGGTGCCGGTCAGCGGCAGCATGCCGACGGCCTGGGCGAAGCGGAACACGACCTGGGCCGGCGTCGCCCGCTGCCGCGCGGCGATACCGGCGACCAGGCGGTCGTGCAGCACCTCCGGGTTGGCGGTGAGCAGGGAGAAGCCCTGGTAGACGATCTTGCGCTCCACGCAGAACGCTCGAACGTCGCGGTCCCAGCCGAGGCGGGCGAAGCAGCGGTTCTGCACGAACGCCGGCGGCTCGGCATCGGTGGCGGCCATCTGCTCGAGGTGCCGCAGGGAGACGTTGCTCACGCCGAGCAGCCGCGTGCGGCCGGCGTCACGCTCCTTCACCATCGCCGCCCACACCTCGGCGTCGGCGCCGCTCCAGGCGTGACCGGAGGCGGGGCCGTGCAGCACGTAGCTGTCCACGTGGTCGGTCCCGAGGTGCTCGAGCGAGCTGGCCATCGACTGGGCGACCTGCGTGGAGAGATCGGCGGCCGGGTCGTAGGGCAGCCGGTGATCCTGACCGCCCTGGTAGGTGAACTTCGTCTGGAGAAACAGGTCCGCCCGGGTGACGAGGCCCGCGCGGTAGGCGGCGGCGAGCCCCTGCCCGACGCCGGCCTCGAAGTAGTGCCGCCGCTGATTGGCGGTGTCGATGCCCCGGAACCCCGTCCGGAGCGCGAGCTCGGTCAGGGCGGGCGTGCGGTCTTCCTTCCAGGCGGTGCCGTAGAGGAAATCGGGCATCGCGGTATTCTGCCACGGGATCCGCGCTCAGTCCTTCTTGCCGTGCCCCCCGCCGCGCTTGCCGTGATCGTCACCGTGCTTGCGGTGCTCCCAGTGCTCCTCGCGCTCGCGCCAGCTACGCTCGTGGGCGGCCTCGTGCCATTCCCGGCCCCAGTGGCCCTCCCACCGTGGTGGGGCGTCGCGACGCCAGCCGTGCCACACCGGCGGCGGCACGTGGTAGTAGCGCACCGGAACGCGGAGGATCGGCGCCGGCAGATGGACGGGGTCGACGACCACCCACGGGCCGTTCCACGTCGGACCGGCGTGCCAGCCGTTGCCGTGGAAGACCCAGTACTGGTGGCCATAGAAGAAGACGTTCGCGGGCGCGTGGGGCGCATAGTAGACCGGCGTTCCTGGAACGACCGCCAGCACGGGCGGGCCCGGAAGCCGGATCCCGATGTCGACGTGCACCTGAGCCTGAGCGGGCAACGCCAGAGCCACCACGATCACCGCGGTCAGTATCAATCGACGCATGGGTCACCTCCATCCCAACCTAGAATAGCGGCTTGAACGCCAAACCCACCCGCCCCTTCTACGGCAGCTTTGCGTGGGCGTACGACCTGCTGAGCGATCGGCCCATCG
>JBGPZN010000045.1:0-12729 GCA_041493815.1 Methylomirabilia bacterium | reverse complement strand
GCGGATCACCGAGGCCCGCAAGTTCATCGAGAGCCAGCTCAAGGAGGTCGAGGCCCGGGTGCGCCGCGCCGAGGAAGAGGTGTGGGCGTTCCGCGACGCCAACCGGATCATCTCCCCCGGGGCCGAGTCCTCGATGCTGCTGTCGCTCTTCACGCAGGTGCGCGGCGACATCGAGAAGTCCCGCCAGCAGCGCATCGAGCTCGAGCAGGTCGCCGGGAAGCTGGAGCGCACCGACGCCGCCAGCGTTCTCGACCGCGTGTACATCGACACCACCAACCCCGCGATCATCCGCCTGGTGGCTACCCAGACCGACCTCATCCTCGAGCGCAGCAACCTGGCCCTGGAAGTGACCGACAAGCACCCGAAGCTGCAGGCCATCGACGATCGCCTGCGCGAGGTGCGGCGGGAGACGCGCCGCGAGGTGGCCGCCCAGATCGCGCTGCTGCGCAACCGCGAGGAGATCCTCGGCCGCCAGCTGGGCGAGCTGATGCAGCGCAACCGCGAGGTGCCGGCCGTCGAGCTGGGCCTGTCCCGCCTGCAGCGCGACGCCAAGGTCAACGACGACCTGCTGACGCTGCTCAAGACGCGCCACCAGGAGGCGCTGATCAAGGAGTCGGAAGGCGTCGAGGAGGTCACCATCGTGCGGCCGGCCACCGAGCCGGCGGCCCCCCTCAGCGGCGAGGGGCTCAACACGGTGCTGATCGGCGCCCTGCTCGGACTCATGCTCGGCCTCGTCCTGGCCTTCGTGCAGGAGACGCTCGACACGTCGATCGGGACGATCGAGGACGTCGAGTCGTACCTCGAGGTCCCCGTGCTCGGCATCGTGCCCCACATCGATCCGCGGGAGACGATGCAGCGCCTCATCGAACGACGGCCGGCGCTGGCCAAGATCGACCCGGACGCGTTGCGCAGTCACGCGCTGCTCATCACGCACTTCGATCCGAAGTCGCCGGTGGCCGAGGCGTACCGGACGCTGCGCACGAACGTCCAGTTCGCGCGGCTGGAGCGCGGCGGCAACGTCCTGGTCGTCACCAGCGCCACGCTGCAGGAAGGCAAGACGACGACGATCGTCAACCTGGCGCTCACCATGGCCCAGAGCGGCCAGAAGACGTTGCTGGTGGGCGGCAACATGCGCCGCCCGAGCCTCCATCGATTCTTCGGCATCGAGCGCGAGCCCGGCCTCAGCGACATCCTCGTCGGCAACGCGCGCTGGCGCGACTGCATCCGCACCGTCGCCGACATCTTGATGGGCCGGTTCGAGATGGAAGACATCATGGCCGCGCCCGGCCTCGACAACCTGCACATCATCGAGGCGGGCCCGATCCCGGCCAATCCGTCCGAGCTGCTGTCCACGACGGCGATGAGCGAGTTCCTGAAGGCGGTCAGCGCGGAGTACGACATCGTGCTCATCGACACGCCGCCGGTGCTGCCGGTGACCGACTCCGCCATCGTGGCCGGCCAGGCCGACGGCGTGCTGCTCGTCTACCAGGCCGGCAAGGTCGGCCGGCTCGTCCTCAAGCGCGCCAAGGCGCATCTGGAATCCACACGCGCCAAGGTGTGGGGCGTCGTGCTCAACGACGTGCAGACCGAGGTGTCGGGCTACAACTACACCCACTACTACACGCACTACTACGGAGAAGAGACGCCGCCCTCGGCGAGCGAGGGCGGGCCGCTGCAGCGCGCGTGGGACAGCGTCCGCTTGCGGGTGGGGTTGCCCCCCGCCGCCACCGCGGAGCCGGGGGCCGCCGAGGCGGCGCCGTCCGAGACGGCGGACTCGCTCGGGCTGCGTGTCGCCGACGTGCCCGGCCCCCGACGCCGGCGTTCGCGCCATCGCAACCTCGGGATCGGCGTCGGCGTCGCCGGCGGACTCCTCGTCGCGCTGGCCGCCCTGGCCGCCTGGCAGATGGGCGTCTTCGGTCCCGGCAGCCGACCCCTCACCCAGCTACGGCAGCGGCTCGGGATCGGCCCCGCCGCGCGGCCGCCCGCGCCGCCCAAGCCGACGCCGCCCCCGGCGCCCGTCACCCCACCGGCGCCCGTGACCCCGCCGGCGCCGCCCACACCCGCGGCGCCCGCGGCCCCGGCGCCTGCACCGGCGAGTCCCCGGAGCAGCGCGCCCGCCGCGCCGGCGCCGAGCGGCACCCCGCCGGAGCCGCTACGCGCCGCCGCCCCGCCGGCTCCGGCCGCGGCGCCGCGGCCGCCCACCGCTTCGACGAGCCCCCCGGTGCCACTCGCGTCGGCGCCGACGGCGTCCACGGCCAAGACGCCCCTGGTGGTGCGCTTCGCCGTCGAGTTCGGGCCGTTTGCAACGACGGCCGACGCCGAGCGCGTCGAGCGCCAGCTCATTCAGGCCGGCCACCAGACGGCGCGCTTCCGCCAGCCGACCGGCGCCGGGCTCTACAGCGTGCTGCTCGAGCGCCTGCCGGCGGGCCGCGACGCCGAGGCGCTGGCCGCCACGCTCCGCGAGCAGGGTTTCGCCGAGGCGGCCGTCGCCCGCCCGGACCCGCCGGCCGTGCGGCTCGGCGAGTCGGCGCCGCTGCGCGGCGCCGTCGAGCTCGCCGAACGCGCGCGCGCGCTCGGGTATGCGGTACGAGTCGCCGCGCAGCCTGGCGAGGCCGTCGCCTACGTGATCCGTCACGGCAATTTCGCCTCGCGCCTGGAAGCGGAGGCGAAGGCCGCAGAACTGGGCCGTCTCGGCCTGTCGCACCAGGTGATCCAGGTCCGGTAGTACCGTCGTATGCGACTGGGATCCGCGAGCCCGGGCGGCGCGCCGGTGCTCGGCAACGTCATGATGATCGGCGTCGTGCTGGCGGCGGCCTACATCCTCTCCCAGGGCCTCACCCGCGCCTCCTTCACGTACACGATGGGCGGGCTCGCCGCCATCACGCTGTTCGGCCTGGTGTTCCTGCGCAACGACTTCGGCATCTACGTCGTGACGTTCTCGATGCTGCTGTCGCCGGAGTTCGCGGCGGGTGGCGGCGGCGTCGCCGAGGGCCGCAGCATCATCGTGCGCAGCGAGGACTTCATCCTCATCGTCATCGGGCTGGCCTGGATGGCCAAGACCGCCGTCAACAAGGAGCTGGGTCTCGTCGGCAAGACCCCGCTCAACCGGCCGATCCTCTTCTACATCGTCGCCAACGCCGTGGCCACGGTGCTCGGCGCGCTGTGGGGCAACGTGGCGGGCTGGAGCGGGTTCTTCTACGTGCTCAAGTACGTCGAGTACTTCGTCGTCTACTACATGGTCGTCAACAACGTGAAGGACCGCGCCCACGCGCGCCGGCTCGTGATCGCCGCGTTCCTCACCGCCGCCATCGTGAGCGTGGTCGGGTTGGCGCAGATCCCCAGCGGCGAGCGGGTGTCCGCGCCCTTCGAGGGGGAGATCGGCGAGCCCAACACGTTCGGCGGCTACCTGTTGCTGATGATGGCGCTCGCCGGGGGCATCGCGCTGGAGACCTACCGGTTTCGCCTGCGGGTCGCGTGCCTGGGCCTGGTCGCGTTGATGGCGGTGCCATTCGCCTTCACGCTCTCCCGCGCCTCCTACGTCGGCCTCCCCCCGACGCTGCTGGTCCTGGCCTGGTTCACCCGACAACGGAAGTTCATGGTCGGTCTCGTGCTCTTCCTCGTCGTCTGCTCGCCGATCCTGGTGGTGACGCTGCCCACGTCGGTCACCAAGCGCGTGCTCTACACGTTCGAGCCGGAGAAGGGGCAGGCGACCGTGCGGATCGGCCGGGTCGGGCTCGATCCCTCGACCTCGGCCCGCCTCATCAGCTTTCGCTCGGCGATCGATGGATTTCTCAGCCGGCCGGTGTTCGGGTACGGGGTGACGGGGTTCGGCTTCATGGACGCCCAGTACGCCCGCGTGCTCGTGGAGACCGGCGCGGTGGGCTTCGCCGCGTTCGTGTGGCTGGTGTGGACGGTCCTGCGCTCCTCGAGCTCGGCGTTCCGCACGCTGCGAGAACCCGAGGACCGCGGCGTGGCGCTGGGATTCCTGGCCGGCACCATCGGGCTCCTCGCCCACGCCATCGGCTCCAACACGTTCATCATCGTGCGGATCATGGAGCCGTTCTGGTTTTTCGCCGGCATCGTGCTGATGCTGCCGCAGCTCGAGGGGGTCGAGCTGGCCCCGCCGCCCCCGTCCGCGCCGGTCGTGACGCCGCCCCGCCTGCACCCCGCGCAGGGGTTGGCGATACGGCTCGGGCGGTGATGTCCGGCGACCGGGGCCGGCTGTTCCTCACCGCGTGGCTGGTCTACGCGCTGTTCGTCAATCCGGTGCTCACCAATCCGATGACGTGGAGCGCGCTGGACGCCGCCGGCGCGCTGGTCGAGACCGGGCGCTGGCAGGTCGTCCACGCCGACCTGTACGGCGACCTGGACGTGGCGATGTCCGGATCCCGCAAGGTCGCGGGGCCGCCGCCCGGGCTCGCCGTCCTCCTCGTGCCCGTCTACGCCGTGTGGCACGCGGTGGCGGGGAGCGTCGACACGCCCGAGCGCTTCGCGGCCTTCCACGTCTTCGCCACGCTCGTGATCGGCGCCGCCGCTTCCGCGCTCGCGGCCGGCGAGGTCGCCGCGCTGGCCGGATGGCTGGGCGCCTCGCGGATGGGGCGGCTGTGGGCGGCGCTGCTCTTCGCGTTCGGCACGCCGGCGTTCCTCTTCGCCGTGCGGCTGTTCAAGGAGAACGTCGCCGCGCTGGCGGTGATCGCGGCCTTTCGGCTGGCCGTGACCGCGCAGGTCTCGTGGCACCGCTCGCTGGCGGGGCTGCTGGCCGGCCTCGCCGCCATCGTGGCGTACCCGGTGGGGCTCGTCGGTCTCGGCCTGGCCGCGCTGATCGCCGCGCACGACGGCCGCCGCGCGCTCGGCGCCTTCGCGCTCGGCTGGCTCCCGCCGCTGGCGGCGCTGGCGGTCTACAATGCGTGGTTCTTCGGCCGTCCGTGGCGGTTCGCGTACTCCTCCTACATCAACTTGCCGGAGGCCGCGCCCTCGGTGGGCTTCACGCTGCCGGACGCCACCGTGCTCGTCAACACGCTCGTGCACCAGCGTGAGGGCCTGTTCCTCTACTCGCCGTTCCTGGTGCTGGGCGTCGTCGGGCTTGCCGCCGCCTGGCGCGCGGGCCGGCGGCTGCCGGTGGCCGTCGTGGTGGTGTTCAGCGTGCTGCTGTGGGTGGTCAGTGCCGCCTGGCTCGCGCGCTTTCCCCGCTCGTTCACGGGCGCCCGGTACCTGTTCGCCACCGTGCCGCTGCTGGCGGCCTTCGCGGGGCCCGTGCTCGAGCGGGTGGGCCCTCGCGTGCGCTGGATGCTGGCGATCGCCTCGGTGGTGCTCACCTATCTCACCGTCCAGGCCGGGCACATCGCCGATCAGGCGCCGCTCGTCTACGCCGCGAAGACGTTCGTGTCGGGCTCGGGCCTGCCGGTCCTGTTCAAGGAGACGCTGCCCGCGGCGCTCGGCCTCGAGACGCTGCACACGATGCTCGGGCGCCCCGAGGTGACGGGGCGCGACCTGCTCGCGATGCTGGCCACGCCGGCCGGCTGGCGACTGGCGCTGAACCAGGCATTCGTCGTCGTCGTCGCCGCGGGCGTCTTTGCCGCCGTGGCGGGCGTGATTCACCGGCTGTGGTCCCGACCCGTCGTGATCATCGCCGCTGCGCCGGAGGCGCTCGTGCCATGACGCCCGCCGTCGAGACGCTGCCGCCCGGCAGCCGTACGCGGCGGCTCGGCGCCGACTTCGCGGCGATGACCGGCGGCTGGATGGTACGGGCGGCGCTCGGCGTGCTGATCTCCGTCGTGACGGCGCGCTACCTGCTGCCCGACGACATGGGGCGCTACGCGTTCCTGGTGTGGCTGGCCGGCCTGCTCGCGGTCGTGCTGAGCCTCGGCCTGCCGACCACGGTGACGCGCTACTGCGCCGAGGCGCTCGGCGGCCGGCAGCCGGCCGCCGCCGGCGCGCTCCTCGGCCTCGTCGTCCGCTGGCAGGCGACGCTGGCACTCGCCGCGACGGCGCTGATGGTCGTCGCCGTGCTCGTCGTCCCCGCCGCCTGGCGGCTGCCGCTGGCGCTGACGGCGCTGAGCGTTCCGCCGCTGGTCCTGCACGGCAGCCTCGCGGCATTCCTGTCGGGACTGCACGTCTTCGGCTGGCAGGCGCTGCTGGGCGTCGGGACGCTCGCGCTGCAGGCCGCGCTGTTCGTCCTCGTCGCCGGCCTCGACGGCGGCGTCGCCGGCCTGCTGCTGGCCCACGCGATGACCAACGTGGTGGGGCTCGCCGTCGTGGCGTGGCTGGCGCGCCGCGAGGGCCGGCGTCACGGCGCCCTGCCGGGCGCTGGTCCGCTCGGCGCCGCCGCGCGCGCCGACGTGATCCGCTACGCCCGCAGCGCCAGCGCGCTCGTCGTGCTCGACGCCGTCGTGTGGCAGCGGACCGAGGTCGCGTTCCTGCAAGCGCTGGCGCCGGCGGCCGAGGTCGCGTTCTACGCGCTGGCGTTCGGCGTCGCCGCCCAGGTCAGCCGCATCCCCTACCAGCTTTCGGTCGTGCTGTTTCCGAGCTTCCCCGCGCTGGTCGGTGGCGGCCGCGTCGGCGAGCTGGCGGGGCTGCACGCGACCGCGATGCGTTATCTCGTGCTGCTCGGCGCCCCGCTCGCCGTGGGCCTCGCCGTGACGGCGCCCGCGATCGTGCGGGTGCTCTACGGACCGGCGTACGCCCCGGCGGCGCCGGTGCTGGCGGTCCTCGCGCTCGGCAGCCTGGTGGCGTTCGCGGCCGGGGCGAGCCCCGCGGTGCTGCACGCGATGAAGCGACAGGACCGGCTGCTGCGCCAGGGGATGCTGGCCGCCGCCGTCGATCTCGTCCTGGCGCTCGTGCTCATCCCCGTCGCCGGCGCGCTCGGCGCCGCGCTGGCCAGCGTCGCCGCCCAGGCGCTCGGCAGCGTGCTGGCGATCCACGCCGCGGTGCGCATCGCCGGCGCCGGCGTGCCCACGGCGGCGCTCGTGCGCGTCACCGCCGCCGCGCTGGCGATGGGCGTCGTCGCCGCGGTGCCGGTGTTCGCGCTCGGCGGCGCCGCCGGGCTGCTGGCCGCCGTCCTGCTCGGCGCCGCCGCCTATCCGCTGGCGCTGCGCGCGCTGCACGCGCTCTCGGCCGAGGACCTCGACCGCGCCCGGGTGCTCATCGAGCGCCTGCCGGCGCGCGTGCGGGCGGGTGGGCTCGTCGTCGCCGGCTATCTCTGCCGCGGCCCGCTGCCGGAGCCATGGTCGCCGTCTCGGTGATCATCCCGACGTACCGGCGCGAGGCACCGCTGCGCCGGTGCCTGGCCGACGTCCTCGCCCAGGACCACGCCTCGTTCGAGGTGCTGGTGGTGGACCAGAGTCCCGAGCACGAGCCGCAGACGTGGGCCGTGCTGCGCGGGCTGCCGCCGCACGCCCGCCACGTCCGGCTCGACCGGCCGAGCGTGACGGCGGCCGTGAACGTCGGGGCCCGGCTGGCCACCGGCACGCTGCTGCTCTTCCTGGACGACGACATCGAGATCGGCGACCGCGACCTGCTCGCGCGCCACGCCCGCCACTACGACGACCCGGGCATCGCCGGCGTCGTGGGGCGCATCGTCAACGCCGAGCGGCGCGCCGACCTGCCACGGCCGACCGCGGCCGGCGCGCTCGGCTTTCTGGAGATGAACTTCGACCACCCGTATCCGATGGACGTGCCCACCGCGGCCGGCGCGAACATGTCGTTCCGCCGCGAGGTGGTGGAGCGCTTGGGCGGGTTCGACGAGCGCTACACCGCCAACGCCTTCCGGTGGGAGACGGACTTCAGCCTGCGCGTCATCCGCGCCGGCGGCCGCATCCGCTACGACCCCGAGGCGCGCGTGCTCCATCACTACGGCACCCCCGGCGGCTGCGACAACGGACACCTGCTGGGCCGCACCGAGAGCTCGCACGCCTGGTACGAGCCGTTCTTCCGCAACAACATCTACTTCGCGCTGAAGCTGCTCGAGGGCGGCGACCGCGCGCGCTTCCTGTGGCGTCTCTATCGCGAGCACGTGCTGAACCGCACGTTCGCGTCCGCGGGACCGGCGTTCCTCGCGCGGCGTCACGCGGCACTGGCCCGCGGCGCTGCCGACGGGTGGCGGGCCTGGCGACAGGCCCGGGCCGCGGGGGCGTCCTAACATGCGCATCGCCGTCGTGACCCACGTCATGCCGTACCCGGCCGACTCCGGCACGCGCATCCGCGTGGCCCGCATCGTGGGGGCGCTGAAGCGGCATCACGACGTGACCCTGCTCTCGCTCGAGCCCGGCGACGCCGGCGACGCCGCGACGGCGCTGGGCGTGCCCGTCGCCGTCCACCCGGCGCGCGCGCGGCGCGGCCTGGCACCGGTGGCGGTGGCGCGGGAGACCACGGCCGCGGTGTGGCGCGCCGTGCGCGACTGGCGCGCGGACGCCGTGCACCTGCAGGGGACGTTCAGCGCCGCCGCCGCCGGCCTCGGCCGCGAGCGCGCGCCCCTGCCGGCCATCATCGACGAGGGGTGCGTCTACCATCTCAGCTACCGCCGGGCCGCCGCGCTGGCGCCCACGGGGCTGCGCCGCGCTCACGGGAGGCTGCGCACCTGGCGGCTGCACCGGTTCGAGCAAGCCCTGGCCCGGCACGCGTACGCGGTGGTGGCGGTCTCCGCGGACGAAGCGGCTCTGGTACGAGCGATCGCGCCCACCACGCGCGTCGTCCTCGCCCCCAACGGCGTGGACGTCGACGCGCTGAAGCCCTCGCCCCCCGGCGACGCCGCGCTCTTCGTGGGGCTCCTGAGCTATGCGCCCAACCGCGACGCGATGACGTGGTTCGCACGCGAGGTGTTGCCCCGGCTGGGCCCCGACGGACCGGAGGTCCTCGTCGCCGGACGTGAGCCGGGCGCGGAGCTGCAGTCGCTGGCCCGGGTTGCGCCGCGCCTGCGGCTGCTGGGGTTCGTTGCCGACCTGGCCCCGCTCTACGCGCAGGCCGGCGTGTTCGTGAACCCGATGCGGGGCGGCGGCGGCACCCGGCTCAAGATGCTGGAGGCGATGGCGGCCGGCAAGGCCGTCGTCTCCACCGCGATCGGCGCCGAAGGCCTGGCGCTGATGCCCGGGCGCGACGTCGTGATCGCCGACACCGCGGCGGAGTTCGCCGCCGCCGTGCGCGCCCTGCTGGCCGATCGCGCGCAGGCCGCTCGGCTCGGGCTGGCGGCGCGCGCGCTGGTCGAGGCGCGCTATCGCTGGGAAGCCTGCCTGGCCCCGATCGAAGACCTGTACGCCTCGCTCGAGCGCCGCGAGGCCACGGCGTGACGCCGCGCCTGTCGATCGTCGTGCCCGCCCGCAACGCGGCTCGCACGCTGCCGCGCACGCTCGAGGCCCTGGCCGCGCTGACGCCGGCGCCCGACGAGATCGTGCTCGTGGACAACGGCTCCACCGACGATACGCCCCAGCGATTGGAGGCCTTCGCCGCCTCGGCGTCGCGCGCCAAGGTGCTCGTCCTGCGCGAGCCGCGCCGGGGCGCCTCGGTCGCGCGCAACACCGGCGCCCGGGCCGCGACCGGCGACGTCGTCGTCTTCACCGACGCCGACTGCTGCCCGCGGGCGGACTGGCTGGCCGCGCTGAGCGTGCCGCTGGCCGACGCCACCGTGGGCGGCGTGGCCGGCCGCCTGGCCTCCACGGCACCGCGCGGCGCCGTGGAGACGTTCAGCAGCCTCTTCACGCTGCAGGCGCCGGCGGCGCCGGCGCGCCACACGCGGTGGACGCCGTGGGCGGGCGGGTTTCCGACCGCGAACCTCGCGGTGCGGCGCGAGCTGCTGCAGCGCGTGGGCGGCTTCGACGAGTCGGTCGCGATCTACGGCGAGGACTACGACCTGTGCGCGCGCCTGTACGCGGCCGGCGCCGCCATCGCCTACACCCCGGCCGCCGTGGTCGAGCACCAGCACCGCGTCGCGCTGCGGCCGATGCTGCGCCAGGCCTTCGGCTTCGGGCGGAGCCACGCCTGGCTCATGCGGCGCCACGTGCCGCGCGGGTTGTGGATCACGCTGCCGCGCCTCTCGCTGGTGCGCGAGCGCTTCCCGCTGCCGCTCTGGATCGAGGCCGCCTCGCCCGACAAGAAGGCCGTCGCCGTGCTGGCGCTCGGCCTGATCTGGCGGCCCCTGCTCGTGCTGCTGCCGCTCTACGCCGGCTGGTTGTGGTGGGACGTGACGCGCCGAACGCGCGCGCGCGGCCTGCCCGTCTCCTGGCTCGAGCGCTGGGGACTGGTCGGCTGCCTGCTCGCCAAGGCGGCCGCGATGACGGGCGGTCGCTGGTGGGGATCGCTCCGGTATGGCCGTGCCTGTCTCTGAGAGGCCGACGGTCTCGGTGCTGATCTGCACCAAGGATCGGCGCGCCGACCTCGCCCGCGCGCTGGCCTCACTGCGGGCCGACGGCGTGGAGCGCGACGGCGTGGAGATCGTGGTCATCGAGGAGACGGCGCGGCCGGAGCCGATCCCCGGCGTGCGCTACGTGCCGCTGCCCCCCGAGGGCCGCGGCTTCGCCCACGTGCGCAACCGCGCGGTCGAGACGGCCAAGGGCAGCGTGCTGGTCTTCGTGGACGACGACTGCGAGGTCGAGCGTGGCTGGTTCGACGCCCTGGTGGCCCCGCTGCTGGCCGATCCCGGCGTCGGCGGCGCCGCCGGCGCGGTGCTCGTGCGCGACTGCAACGCGATCGGGTACGCCGAGAGCGTGCTCGGCTTCCCGGGCGGCGGCCTGCGCTACCTCGCCGCCGCCGCCGGCCGGGTGGTGCCGACCGCGCACCTGTCGACGTGCAACTGCGCGTACCGGCGCGAGGCCATCGAGGCGGCCGGCGGCTTCTCCTCGCGGGCCGCGCTCGGCGGCGAGGACAGCCTGCTGGCCGAGCGGGTGACCGCGCGCTGGCCGTGCCGCTACGTGCCGGCCGCCATCGTCTATCACAAGCCGCGGCAGCGCCTGGGCGCCATCTTCCGCTGGTTCGTGCGTCGCGGCCGTGCCGAGATCCTGATCCTGCCGGCCAAGGCCCAGCCCGGCGCCGTCGCGCGCTCGCTCCTGCGCGGCTCGATGCTGCTGCGCGTCCTCCTCACCGCCGTGGTGCTGGCGTGGCTGCCGTGGCCGGTGTGGCTGACGCTTCCGCTGCTGCTCGGCGCCTACTACGCCGCCCTGCTGCGTCGCTTCGCGTTCGCGCGCCGCTATCCCGCCTACCGCGCGGGGTGGTGGCTGACGCCCCTCGTGAAGATCGTCGCCGACGCCGGGGCCGAGGTGGGGCGGCTGCGCGAGGTCGCCGCGTCGCTGGGGCGGGGGCGCCGGGGGACGGCCGGTGGCTGAGCGGCCCGAGATCTCGGTGGTGCTGATCACGCGCGACGAGGCGGCCCGCATCCGGCGCTGCCTGGACAGCGTGCGCTGGGCGGACGAGATCGTCGTCGTCGACCAGCACAGCCGCGACGCCACCGCCGCGATCTGTCGCGAGTACGGCGCCCGCGTCATCGAGCGCGAGATGGCGGCCGGGTTCGGCGAGCAGAAGAACTTCGCCCTCGCCCAGGCCACGCGGCCCTGGATCCTCAGCCTCGACGCCGACGAGGAGGTCA
This sequence comes from Methylomirabilia bacterium, assembly GCA_041493815.1. Classification (GTDB taxonomy): domain Bacteria; phylum Methylomirabilota; class Methylomirabilia; order Rokubacteriales; family CSP1-6; genus AR5. Next base: position 1,160 of record JBGPZN010000045.1, on the reverse strand, counting down.
CGCCGGCCCTGCGCCGGGCGATCGAGGCCGCGGTGGCGGCGCCGGGGGCGTGCGAGGGCTTCCGCATGCCGCGGCTCACCTCGTACCTGGGTCGCTTCATCCGCCATTGCGGCTGGTATCCGAGCCCGGTCCTGCGCCTCGTGCACCGCGGCCGCGCCCGCTTCACCGACGCGCTGGTCCACGAGGAGATCGTCGTCGACGGCCCGGTCGGCGATCTCCGCGAGGACCTGCTGCACCACAGCTACGACGCGCTCACCGATCACGTGCGCAAGCTGCTCGTCTACACCGCCTACGACGCCCGCATGCTCCGGCGCCGCGGCGCGCGCCTGGGGCGGTGGCGTGCGCTCGGGTGGCTCGTCCTCAAGCCGCCGGTGGTCTTCGTTCGCAAGTACGTGCTCCAGCGCGGCTACCGCGAGGGCTGGCACGGCTTCGTGCTGAGCGCGATGGCCGCGCTCGTGGTGTTCGTCAACGCCGTGCGCCTGGCCGAGCTGACCGGGTTCCTCGGCCGCCCGGCGGCCGAGGCCGGGGCCGACGTCGAGCCGCCCACGATCCTGTTGATGGCCAACTTCGCCGACATCATCGGTGGCGGCGAGGAGAGCCTGCTCGGCCTGGCCGCGACGCTGGACCGCCGGCGCCTGCGCGTGCTGGCCTCGGTGACCGCCGACGGCGAGGTCGCCACGCGGCTGCGCGCGCTCGGCGTGCCGGTCAACGTCGTCCGGCTGCCGCGGGTGCGGCCGTGGACGCTCGGCCCGATCGTGCTCGCGGTGATCCGGCTGCGCCGGCTCCTGCAACGTGAGCGCGTGACGCTCGTGCACGCCCACGGCAGCCGCGGCGCGCTCTACGCGGGGCTCGCCACTCGCGGCCTCGGCGTCCCCCTTGTTTGGCACGTCCGCGTGGCCGATCCCGATCCGCGGCTGGACCGGCTGCTGGCGCGGCTGGCCGAGGCGATCGTCGTCAACTCGAGCGCGACCGCCGCCCGCCTGCGCCGCCTGCAGGGCGCCGCCGCCAAGGTGACGATCGTGCCCAACGGCGTGGACCCCGCGCGGTTCGCGCCAGGGCCGGCGGACGCGCGCCTGGGCGACTCGCTGGGGCTCGATCCGGCCGTGCCGGTGGTGGGGTACTTCGGACGTCTGGAGCGCGGCAAGGGCGTGGACGTGCTG
>JBGPZN010000028.1:0-14504 GCA_041493815.1 Methylomirabilia bacterium | reverse complement strand
TCGGTGCCGAACGCGTGCGCCCAGCTGGGCGCCTGCAGGCGGATCTCCGGACGCGTCTCCACCGGATCGAAGGGCGCCAGCACGTCGGCGAAGATCGCCGTGAGCACGAGGGTGACGAGGACGGCGGCCGACACGGCGCCGAGCGGCTTGCGGCGGATCGTCGTCCACAGGGCGTGGGCGCGCCCGAAGACGCCGACGGGCTCGGCGAAATCGGCGGGCCGGGCGGTGACGGTGGCCATCAGCTGTAGCGGATCCGCGGGTCGAGCCAGGCGTAAGTGAGATCCACGACCAGGTTCAGCGTGACCAGCGTCGCCGCGACCAGCATCACGTTGGTCTGCACGATCGGATAGTCGCGATACAGGATCGCCTCGACGGTGAGCCGCCCCATCCCCGGCAGCGCGAAGATCGTCTCCACGACGACCGTGCCCGCGAGCAGCGTCCCGAGCTGGCCGCCGACGATCGTGACGACGGGGATCAGCGCGTTCTTCAGCGCGTGCTTGTAGACGACGATCTTGCCGGCCAGCCCCTTCGCCCACGCCGTGCGCACGTAGTCCTCGCGCAGCACCTCGAGCACGGTCGAGCGCGTCATGCGCATCGTGGCCGCCGACAGGCGGAAACCCAGAATGGCCGCGGGCACGAGGAACTGCTGCAGGTTCTTCCACGGCGAGTCCCACAGGCTCACGTAGCCGATCGGCGGGATCCAGTTGAACCAGATCGCCGCGAAGGTGATGACGAGCGTGCCGATCCAGAACTCGGGCATCGAGAGGCCGGAGACGGCGACGACGCGCCCGGCGTAGTCGGACATCGTGTCCTGCCGCGTCGCCGAGAGCACGCCGACGGGAATCGCGATGCTGAGGCCCAGGATGATGGCCAGCGTCGCCAGCTCGAGCGTGACTGGGATCGACTTCTTCAGCGCCACCGGGATCGGCTCGCTCGTGAAGATGGAAAAGCCCGGGTTGAGGCTCACCATCTGCCAGACCCAGATCGCGTACTGCTCGTGGTAGGGCCGGTCGAGGCCGAGGTCCATGCGGAGCTTCTGGAGATCCTTCGGGCTGACGTTGCCGGACTCGCCCATCAGTGCGGTCAGCGCGTCACCGGGCATGACGCGCATGAGCCCGAAGACGATCAACGACGAGAGCAGGAGCACCGGGACCGAGAGCAGCAGCCGCCGGATCACGTACTTGTGCATGGCCGCTCCCGCCAGGCCGCCTACCCGGCGCTCACCTCAGGGGCCGCCATTACTTGTCGAGCCACATCCGGGCGATGGCCGGCGACCCGTAGGCGTCCGTGCGTCGGATGGCCAGGGCGGCGCCGTTTCGCACGTGCGGCTGGAAGACGAGGAAGCCGTTGTCGTACGGCATCCACATGCGCAAGACCTGATCGTACTCACGGTCCACGATCTTCTTGGCGATCGCGCGCTGCTCGGCGCGCTCCGCGGTCCGGCGTAGCTTGACGGTCAGCTCGTCGATGACCGGGTCGTTGACGCGGAAGAAGTTCTTCGTGGACTTCGAGTGCATGTACATGTAGGTCCGCTCGTCGAGGCCGACCGCGTGCCCCGACTGAAACCCCCACGCCATCCCGTCCCACTTGCCCTCGACGTAGCGGCCGTAGTAGGTCGTGTAGTCGAGCTTCGTGATCTTGACGTCGATGTTGAGGTTCTTCTTGAGGTCCTGCTGCACGACCTGGACCTGCGACGTCATCTGCGGGAAGTACTCATAGTAGAACAGCGTCGTCTCGAAGCCCTTCCCGTGGCCGGCCTCGGTCAGGAGCCTCTTCGCCTCCTCCGGCCGGTACTGCCACCAGGGACCCAGGTCCTTCGCCGTCGGCGGTGTGTCCTGGTAGTAGACGTACGGCACGCCCCAGCCGAGGATGCCGTGGCCCTCGTAGATGGTGTCCACCTGCTTCTGGCGGTCGATGGCCATCGAGACGGCGCGGCGGACCCGAACGTCGTTGAAGGGCGGCCGGTCCTGCGCGAGCGAGATGCCGAAGGGCGTCAACGAGTTCTTGAACGCCTGCACGACGGCGGTCGGGTTCGTCTTGCGAACCATCTCCACCTCGGAGAGGCTCGCCAGCGAGATGAAGTCGCTCTGGCCGGTGCGGAACGCGGCCACGCGGGTCGCGGTGTCGGGCGTCGAGAGGATCACGTACTCGTCGAGGTAGGGGCGGCCCTTGTCGTAGTAGTCGGGGTTCCGCTGGAGCACCACGCGCACCTTGCGGGTGTGCTCCTTGAGGATGTAGGGCCCGGTGCCGATCAGCCGCTTCTTGAGATCGCCGTCCTCTTCCAGGACCTCGCGCGAGAAGATCACCGTGACGGACTCGGCGACGTTCTGGGGAAATAGCGTGTTCGGCGTCTTCAGATGGACGCGCAGGGTGTGCTTGTCCGGCGTCTCCATGCCTTCGATTTCCTGGAACGTGAACGCCTGCACGCCCTCCTTCGCGTACTGCTCGTAGCAGTACTTGACGTCGGCGGCGACGAGCTCGCGCCCGTTCAGCGGGGGCACGTTCTGCCACTTGACGCCCTGCCGCAGCTTGAACGTCCACACGCGATGGTCGGCGCTCGGCTGCCACGACTCGGCGAGGTCGCCCTTGAGCGTGAAGTCATTCGTGCCGGTCGCCTCGTCGGGGAACGCGTAGCGGATGAGGCGGCTGCTGGTGAGCCCGGCGAACTGGAACAGCCCGACCGATTGCGTCATCCGGGGATCGATCCCCGGCGGGTCCCACTGCGAAGCGCGGGTGAGCGTGCCGCCCCGCTTCGGGGGCTTGGGGCTGGCCGGGATCCAGTCCGGATACGGCGAGGCGGCCGCCCACGCGCGGCCCGGCCGGGCGCCCGCGGCCAGCGCCGCCGCTCCGACGCCACCCCATGTCGTGCGCTCGATGAATTCGCGTCGCGTCACCCGTGCGGCCATCGGGCTCTCCTTCTCAGTCAGGACATTTCCATCGAAGGAACAAACGAGCAGACCCGAGAGGCGGCCGGTGCGGCACCGGCCGCGAGTTGGCGGCGACAGTCCCATACGCCACCGGCGAAGTCAAGGCACGGCGCGGCGCGCAACGCGTCGACCGGCCTTCCACCACTCGTAGATCTCCTCGCCGGTGGTGAACCACACGCCCTTCTTCTTGCGCATGTAGTCGTAGACCGCCTCGAAGTACTTGATCCGGTGCGGCACGCCGTGGATGTACGGATGGGCGGCGATCGCCATCACGCGCCCGCCCTTCGCCCCCTCGGCGTACAGGCGGTCGAACTGGTCGCGGCAGCGCTGCACCCACGCCGGCGACTCGTGGTGCTGGGTCACCATCATCGGGATGTCGTTCAGCTCGAGCGTGTAGGGCACCGAGACGAGCGGCCCGTGGGCGGTGCGGATCTCGTAGGGTTGATCATCGTTGACCCAGTCGGAGACGTACTCGATGCCCGCCTCGGCCAGGTAGTCGAGCGTCTCCCACGTCTCGGTGAGCCCCGGCCCCAGCCACCCCTTCGGCGTCTTGCCGGTGAACTTCGTGAGAATCTCCACCGACTCGCGGATGGCCGCGCGCTGGTCGGGGAGCAGGTGCATCGCGCCCTGGCGGACGCCGTGGCCCATGAACTCCCAGCCGGCGTCGAGCATGGCGCGCGCCACCCGGGGGTAGGACCGGCACACGGCGGCGTTGATCGAGGTCGTCGCCCGGAGCTTGCGCTTCTGCAAGGCCTCCAGGAGCCGCCAGAACCCCACCCGCATCCCGTACTCGTGCCACGCCCAGTTCGGCACGTCGGGGATGACCGCCACACCTTGCGGCGTCGTCAGGTACTGGCGGGCCATCGGCTTCTCGAAATCCCACTCCTCGACGTTGACGATGGTCCACACGGCGATGCGGGCCCCGCGGGGCAGCGTCCAGCGCGGGCGGTCCACGATGGCCGAGTACTCGAAGCGTTCGTGCGGCAGTCTCACGGCGTCCCCCTCGATCCGGCTTCGGCGGCGGGCCGGCGCAGGTCACGTGCGGCGCCTATAGTACAATCTCGCCGCCATGGCGCCCCCCTCCCGCCCCGAACCCTTTTGACGACCGAGTTCTGGATCACCCAGACCTTCAACGGGCTGTCCTACGGCGCGCTGCTGTTCCTGCTGGCCAGCGGGCTGTCGCTGATCTTCGGCGTGATGCGCATCGTGAACCTGGCCCACGGCTCGTACTTCCTGCTCGGCGGCTACGTGGGGCTCTCGGTGGTGTGGCGCACCCACAGCTTCGTGCTGGCGCTGCTGGCCGGCGCGGTGGCCGTCGCCCTGATCGGCGTGGGCATGGAGCGGCTGTTCCTGCGCCGGCTGAGCGGCCAGACGCTGGGCCAGGTGCTGATGACGATCGGCTTCGCGCTGATCTTCCAGGACCTGGCGCTGCTGCTGTGGGGCGGCGATCCCTACTCGCTGCCGGTGCCGGCGCCGCTGCAGGGCGTCTTCACCGTGGGCGCGCTGCGCTTCCCGCGCTACCGGTTGTTCATCATGCTGGTCGCCGTCGTCATCGGGGCGGCGCTGTGGCTGGCGCTGGACCGCACGCGCGCGGGGGCGATGATCCGCGCGGCCGTCGACGACGCCGAGATGGCGCAAGGCGTCGGCATCCGGGTGCCGACCATCTCCATGGGCGTGTTTGCGCTCGGCGCCGCTCTCGCCGCCCTCGGCGGCGTCATCGGCGGCGGCTTCCTCGGCGTCTATCCAGGGCTCGACTTCGAGATCCTCCCCTACGCATTCGTCGTGGTCATCGTCGGCGGGCTCGGCAGCCTGCCGGGCGCCATGGTCGGCAGCCTGCTGGTCGGCCTGCTCGACAACTTCGGCAAGGCGCTGTTCCCCGAGCTGGCCTACTTCACGCTGTTCGCGCCGATGGCGCTGATCCTGGCGCTGCGCCCCACCGGGCTCTTCGGCCGCACATGACGAGCCGGCGCGCGCTCCTCGCCGGCCTGGGCACGGCCCTCGTCGCGGGGCTGGTCGCGCCCCTGCTGTCCGCCTATCCCCTGACCCTGCTGACGCAGGCGGCGGTCGTCGCGATCCTGGCCATGAGCCTCGACGTGCTGCTCGGTTACACGGGCCTGCCGTCGCTCGGCCACGCGGCCTACTTCGGGGTGGCGGCGTACGCGGTCGGCATCCTGGCCACCGACTACAAGCGCGGTTTCCTTACGTGCCTGCTGGCGGGACTGCTGCTGGCCACGCTCACCGCGGCCCTCTTCGGACTGATCGCCATCCGGGCCAGCGGCACCTACTTCCTGATGATCACGCTGGCGCTCGGCATGGTCGTGTGGGGGCTGGCCTTCCGCTGGGTGTCCATGACCAAGGGCGACAACGGCATCGCCGGCGTGCCGCGGCCGGAGCTGCCGCTGCCGTGGAGCCTCACCGCGCCGCTGCCCTTCTTCTACCTCACGCTGGCGGCGGCGGTGCTGGCGTGGGCGTTGCTCGGCCTGCTCGTGCGCTCGCCGTTCGGCCTCAGCCTCATGGGCATCCGTGAGAGCGAGTCGCGCATGCGCGCGCTCGGTTACAACGTGTGGCTGCACAAGTACCTGGCCTTCGTCATCGCCGGCGCCTTCGCGGGCTTCGCCGGCGTGTTCTGGGCCTACTACAATGGCTTCGTCAGCCCGGTGGACGTCCAGCTCGTGACCTCGGTGGAGACGCTGCTGATGGTCGCCCTCGGCGGGCCCGGCACCCTGGCCGGCCCCGCGCTGGGCGCGGCCGTGATCGTCTTCCTCAAGAACTTCGTGAGCGTGTACACCAAGCGATGGCTCCTCATCCTGGGCGCCGTGTACATCGGCGTCATCCTGTTCGCGCCGCGCGGGGTGCTCGGCGCCTTCCGGCGCGAACGCCGTTGAGCAAGGAGGGCGTCATGACGCTCTACGGCCGCGACTATCCGCCCTGCAAGGGCTGCCAGTAGCCGGAGCGACACGCTGAGCGAGCTGGCTCTCCACCTGCAGGCGGTGTCGAAAACGTTCGGCGGGCTGCGCGCCGTCGACGGTGTGGAGCTCGCCGTGCGTCCGGGTGAGCGGCGCGCGCTCATCGGTCCCAACGGCGCCGGCAAGACCACGCTCTTCAACCTGATCGCGGGCGCGCTGCCCGCGAGCGCCGGCCGCATCTCGCTCTTCGGGACGGACGTCACCGGGATGGCCCAGCACCGCCGCGCCGCGCTGGGCCTGGCGCGGACATTTCAGATCACCAACCTCTTCCCCACCCTGACGGTCCTCGACAACGTGCGGCTGGCCGCCCAGGCGCGCACCGCGGACCGCTTCGCGATGCTCCGGCCGGTGAGCGGCTTCGCCGACCTGCAGACCCGCGCCCGGGAGGCGCTGGCGGCCGTTGGCCTCGACGACCGGGCGACGAGCCGCGTGCGTCACCTCTCGCACGGCGAGCAGCGCCAGCTCGAGATCGCGCTCGCCCTGGCCGGGCGTCCGCGCGTGCTGCTGCTCGACGAGCCGACGGCGGGGCTGTCGCAGGCCGAGGCCGGGCACATGACCGCGCTGCTGCGCGGGCTCGACCCGGCCATCACCCTGCTCATCATCGAGCACGACATGGACATCGCGCTGGAGGTGGCCCGCCACGTGACCGTGCTGCACTACGGCCGGGTGATCGCCGACGGCTCCTGCGACGCCGTGCGCGCCGACCCCACCGTGCGGGAGATCTACCTCGGTGCCTGAGCCGGTGCTGGCGGTGACGGACGTCCACACCTACTACGGGGACAGCCACGTGCTGCACGGCGTGTCGCTCGGCGTCGGCCCCGGCGAGGTCGTGGCCATCCTCGGCCGCAACGGCATGGGCAAGACGACGCTGATCCGCTCGGTGGTCGGCTTCACACCGCCCCGCCGCGGCCGCGTCAGCTTCAAGGGCGACGACGTCACGGCCTGGGCGCCGTTTCGCCGCATCGGGCGCGGCATGGCCCTCGTTCCCCAGGGCCGGCGCGTGTTCGCCTCGCTCAGCGTTCGCGAGAACCTCGACGTCGCCCGCGGCGGCACCGGCCGCTGGGACCGCGAGCGCGTCTTCGGCCTCTTCCCCCGGCTGCGCGAGCGCGCGCCCAACCGCGCCAACAAGCTGTCGGGTGGTGAGCAGCAGATGCTGGCCATCGGCCGAAGCCTGATGAGCAACCCCGCCCTGCTCCTGATGGACGAGCCGACGGAGGGGCTGGCGCCCCTGCTGGTGCGCGAGGTCGGCCGCGTGATCGGCGAGCTCAAGCGCGAGGGGCTGTCGATCCTGCTGGTCGAGCAGAATCTCCCCATGGCGGCCGCGGTCGCCGACCGCGTGCACGTGCTCAGCCGCGGCGAGATCGTCTACTCCGGTACTCCGGCCGAGCTGCTGGCCGACGAGGCGGTGAAGTCGCACTACCTCGGCGTGGCGTGAGGCCGGGCTACTTCACGACGGAGGGCACGTCGCTGAAGCGAAAGGCGATCACGTAGCCGTCGACGCGGGCGCCGGCGGCGGTGAGGCAGTAGCAGGGCTGCCCGGGCGGCGTGAGGTTGGCGACGCGACAGAAGCCCACCTTCGTGGTGCACGCGCGCTCGAGCGTGTGGGGCGACTGGGTGGGGATTTGCGGGAAGTCGTCCTTGCTGATGTCGCCGGTGCCGATCCCGCCGCCGGGCGTCATGAGCCCCTGGAGCAGCACCGTGATCACGAGGGCGCGCCGCCAGCGCATGAGGAAAGCCTCGCGGCTCACCCCCGGGCCAGCTCGGTGATGACGACCGCCAGGTCCTCGCCGCCGTGGCCGGCGACCTGGGCGGCGGCGTAGAGCCGTTCGGCGACGTCGGTCAGCGGCAGCCGCGCGCCCACCGTGCCGCCCGCCTCCTGGATCAGGTGCAGGTCCTTCATGAAGAGGTCGAGCTTCATCTGGGCCGGAAACTCGCCGGAGACCATCATGGGCCCGCGCACGTCGAGCATCCGGGAGGTCGCCGCGCCCGTCTTGAGCACGTCGAGGACGAGCGCGGGATCGAGGCCGCCCCGCCTGGCCATCGTGAGCGCCTCGGCGACGGAGGCGCTGTTGAGCGCGACCAGCAGGTTGGCGACGAGCTTGAGCAGCATCGCCTGGCCGGCGTCGCCGATGTGGACGGCGCTGGGCAGGATCGACTCCAGCAGTGGGCGCCAGCGCTCGTAGGCCGCGCGGTCGCCGCCCACGAAGATGACGCCGTTGCCCCGGGCGACCATCCCACTGGTCCCGCTGATCGGACAGTCGAGGAACGTCAGCCCGCGCGCGGCCGTGTCGCGCGCGAGGCGCTCGGTGAGCGTGGGCGAGATCGTGCTCATCTGGCAGAGCGTCTGCCCGGGCCGGGCGCCGGCCACGACGCCGTCGGCGCCGAGGATCGCCTCCTCGACCGCCGCCAGCGAGGGCAGCAGCGTGCAGACGATCTCCGTGGCGCGCGCGACGTCCGCGGCGGACTTTTCCGCGGTGCCGCCGAGCGCGACGAGGCGCTCCACGCACGCCGGCACGATGTCGTGGCCGACCACCGCGTGACCGGCGCCGCGCAGCCGCGTGGCGACGGCGGTGCCGAGCAACCCCAACCCGACGACACCGACGGTCGTCATCGGCCGTGCCGGCCGGGCGGCGCGGCGCAGCGTCCGCGGCTCATCGGGGCGCCGGGCGGCCGAGGCCCGCCCACAGCCCGCCGAGCAGGTCGAGCGCGGGCGCCGGCAGCGGGCCCCGCTCGACCACCGTGATCGCCCGCTCCAGGTGCTCGAGGGTCGAGTAGCCGACCAGCACCGTGGAGACGGCGTCGCTCGCCAGCGAGAACCGGATCGAGGCTTCCATCAGGTCCTCCGCGTAGTCCTTGTCCACGACCGGCCGGAGCCGGCGCGCCTGCTCGACGTCGGCGGCGTAGTCGTCGCCGGAGGCGATCGGCGCCACGCTGGGCGTGGCGATCGCATGGCGCGCCACCGTCTCGCTGAGGGCGCCCGCGGCCAGCACGCGGATGTTGATGACACCCACGCCGCGCTGGCGCGCGCGGTCGAGCAGGCGACCGAAGTCCTGGGCCGGGAACCCGGCGGGCACGGCGAGGGCGGCGCTCGGGTTCAGGAGATTGAGGCACACCTGTGCGGTGTCGACCACGCCGGCGTCGAGCACGGTGTGGACAGCGCTGGTGTCGCCGAGCGCGGTGATGCCGGCAAACCGGATCTTGCCCTGGCGCCGCAGCGCGGCCAGTCCCGGCAGCACCTCGTTGATGACCCGGCGCGCAGGCAGGCCGCGGCCGGCCGCCGGCGCGCCGTCCTCGCGGACGATCAGGTTGTGCAGCTGGAACAGATCCACGCGCTCCATGCCCAGGCGTTCGAGGCTCGCCTCCAGCGAGCGCGCGATGGCGCCGGCGAGGTCGGGCTCGGCCGGATCGACGCGGAACTTCGTGCCCACGAACGGGCGCACGCCGACCGCCCGCAGCGCGAGCCCGAGGTTGCGCTCCGACACACCGCTGCCGTACGACGACGCGGTGTCGAAGTAGTTGATGCCCGCCTCGACCGCGCGCGCCACCGCCCGCTCGCGCTCGGCCGGCGTGCCGCGCACGATCAATCCCCCGACGTCGCCGCACCCGAATCCCAGCGCGGAGACCCGCAACCCCGTACGCCCCAGCGTTCGCAGTTCCATCGACACGCCTCCCGGCGCCCGAATACTACACGGATTCCTTGACGCCTGTGCACCGGGCGGCTAGCCTGGATCGCCATGGCCGACTTCGACTTCGACCGCGTCGTCGATCGCCGCTCGACCGACAGCAACAAGTGGTGCAAGTTCCCCGCGGACGTGCTGCCGCTGTGGGTCGCCGACATGGACTTCCCCTCGCCGCCGGCGGTCGTGCGCGCCCTGCACGCTCGCGTCGAGCACGGGTTCTTCGGCTACCTGACCGAGCACAACGACCTGCCCGAGGTGGTCGCCGAGCGCGTCGCCAAGCGCTATGGCTGGCGCATCAACCCGGAGGCCGTCGTCACGCTGCCAGGCGTCATCGCGGGCTTCAACCAGGCGCTCCGCGCGCTGACGTCGCCGGGCGACGGGATGCTCATCCAGACCCCCGTGTACCCGCCGATCTTGCGGTCGGCCGGCAACCACGGGCTGCGCCGCGACGAGCACCTGCTCACCCGCGGCGCCGAGGGTCGCTACACGGTTGACCTCGAGGCGTTCGCGGCGGCGCTGCGCGAGACCACCCGGGTGTTCCTGCTGTGCAATCCGCACAATCCGGTCGGCCGGCTGTACGGGCGCGCCGAGCTGGAGGGCATGGCCGCGGCGTGCCTGCGCCGCGACACCATCATCGTGGCCGACGAGATCCACTGCGACTTGCTGCTCGACGGCCGCCAGCACGTGCCGGTCGCCTCGCTCGCGCCGGAGATCGAGCAGCGCACGATCACGCTGATGGCGCCGAGCAAGACGTTCAACCTGCCCGGGCTCAGGTGCGCGGTGGGCATCATCCCGAACGCGGCCCTGCGCGAGCGGTTCCTGGCGGCCGCGGGGGACCTCGTGCCGAAGATCAACGTGCTCGGCTACACCGCCGCCGTCGCGGCCTACCGCGAGGGCGACGCCTGGCTGGAGGCGTTGCTCGGCTACCTGATGGCCAACCGCGACTTCCTCGTCCAGCAGGTGCGGGCCACGCTGCCCGGCGTCGCCGTGGCGCCGGCCGAGGCGACCTACCTGGCGTGGCTCGACTGTCGAGGATCGGCCCGCGCCGGCCGCGATCCCTACACGTTCTTCCTCGAGCGGGCCCGGGTGGCGCTCAACGACGGGGTGAGCTTCGGTCCCGGCGGCGCCGGCTTCGTGCGAATGAACTTCGGCTGCCCTCGCGCCTTGCTGGCCGAGGGGCTGGAGCGGATGCGCGCCGCGCTGGCGTGACCCGGCGGCCGATGCCTCTCCGGCGGCACCTCGTCATCCTGGCGGCGCTCACGATCCTGCCGCTGCTCGTCTTCACGACGTGGATCGTGCTGGAGATGCACCGCGAGGAGCGGGCGCGCGCCGAGCGCGCGCTCACCGACACCGCCCGGGCGCTCTCGCTGGCCGTCGACGGCGAGATCGGCGCCACCGTCGCCGCGCTGGAGTCGCTGGCGACCTCGCGCGATCTCGACTCCGGCAACCTCCGGGCGTTCCACGCGCAGGCCCTCGCACTGCAGGCGCGACAGGCGGGCTGGACGACGATCGCGCTCGCCGAGGCCGGCGGCGCCGACGTCCTCAACGTGCTCCGCCCGCTGGGCGCCCCCCTCCCGCCGGTCGGCGGCGACCCGGACGATCTCCGGCGGGTCGTGACGACCAGGCGGCCGGTGGTGAGCGACGCGTTCGTGGGTCCGCTGTCGGGCCAGTGGGTCATCGCCATCCGCGTCCCCGTCGTCAAGGACGGGCGGGTCCGGTACGTGCTGTCGACGACGGTCCACACGCGTGAGCTGCGCGATGTGCTGCTCGGTCAACGACTGCCGTCGGCGTGGATCGGCACGATCCTCGACCGCAAGCGCGTGATCATCGCGCGCACGCGGGGCGAGGAGCAGTTCGTCGGCCAGCCCGCGTCGGAGCCCCTGCTGGCGGCGAGCACCCGCGCCAGCGAGGGCTGGTACCGCGGCCTCACCAAGGAGGGCACGTCGACGTACTCCGCCTTCAGCCGGTCGCCGCACACCGGCCTCACGGTGGCGCTCGGCGTGCCGGCCGCGCTGATCGAGGCGCCGCTGGAGCGCTCGCTGTGGCGCATCGCCGGCTCGGGCGTCCTCGTGCTGGTGCTGGGTGTCGCCGTGGCCGGCTTCTTCGCCCGGCGCATCGCGGGGCCGATCACCGCGCTGTCCGTCGCCGCCCAAGACCTCGGCCGGGGCACGGTGCCGCACCCGGCCGCCAGCACGATCACCGAGGTCAACGACCTGCGGCAGGCCATGACCGAGGCCGCGCGGCTCGTGCTGGACGAGCGCGAGCGCCAGCAGGCGGCGCGGGCCGAGGCCGAGGCGGCCAACACGGTGAAGGACGAGTTCCTGGCCACGCTCTCGCACGAGCTGCGCACGCCGCTGAACGCGGTGCTCGGCTGGTCGCGCATGCTCAAGACCGGCAGCCTCGACGAGGCCACGGCCAAGCGCGCCGTCGACGTCATCGAGCGCAACGCCAACGCCCAGCTCCAGCTGATCGAGGATCTGCTCGACGTCTCCCGCATCGTCACCGGCAAGCTCCGCCTGGACGTCAAGGCGGTGGCGCTGGCCTCCGTCATCGAGGCGGCGGTCGACACCCTGCGGCCGGCCGCCGAGGCGAAGTCGATCCGCCTGCAGCCGGTGGTCGATCCACGCGCCGGCCCCGTGTCCGGCGACCCCGACCGGCTGCAGCAGATCGTCTGGAACCTGCTGTCCAACGCGGTGAAGTTCACGCCGCGGGGCGGGCGCGTGCAGATCCGCCTGGGGCGGGTGAACTCCCACGTCGAGATCGTGGTGACGGACACCGGCAAGGGCATCACCGCCGATATGCTGCCGCACGTCTTCGACCGCTTCCGCCAGGCCGACGGCTCCAGCCAGCGCGCCCACGGCGGCCTCGGCATCGGCCTGGCGCTGGTGAAGAGCCTGGTGGAGCTGCACGGCGGCTCGGTGCAGGCGGCCAGCGCCGGGCTCGACCAGGGCGCGACCTTCACGGTGACGCTGCCGCTGATGCTTCACGCCGAGCCATCCGCGCGGGTGGAGGCGGCCGGGCCCGGGCACCGGGTGCGGTCGATGGCGGCGCTGGGCGGCATCGGCCTGCTCGTCCTCGACGACGACACCGACGCCCTCGAACTCTTCGCCACGGTCCTGCGCCAGGCCGGCGCCGAGGTGCGCGTCGCGCGGTCGGTTCGCGAGGCGATCGGGCTCCTCCGGGCGTGGGCGCCGGACGTGATCGTCTCCGACATCGAGATGCCCGAGGAGAACGGCTACGCGTTCATCCGCCGGCTTCGTGGCGGCGAGGTCCCGAACGGCGAGCGCATCCCGGCCGTCGCCGTCACCGCCTACGGCGGCGTCAGCGAGCGGATCAAGATCGTGTCGGCCGGCTTCGATTCCTACGTCGCCAAGCCGGTCGAGCCCGACGAGCTCGCCGCCATCATCGGCCGCCTGGTCACGCGCGCCCGGGACACCCAGCGCGCCCGAGAGGAGTGAACCGATCGCATGAGGCGCTACGTCGATCTGTCCGTCACCGTCGACCACACCACGATGAGCCCGCCGTCGACCAACATGCGGTTGGAGGTCACGCCCCACCGGCGCGGTCCCGGCTTCTGGCAGGTGTCGAGCGTCAACCAGAGCCTGCACACCGGCGCCCACATCGACTCGCCCCTGCACGTCTTCAAGGATGGGATCACCACCGCCGAGATCAGCCTGGACCAGGTCATGGGCCAGGCGCTCGTCCTCGATCTGTCGTTCGTGGGCGCCAACCACGAGATCACGATCGACGATCTCAAGCGCGGCGGCGCCGACGACGTGAAGGCCGGCGACATCGTGCTGCTCCGCACCGACTGGACCGACACGATGTACGGCCGCTGGCCCGACTACTTCACCCAGTCGCCGTACTTCCCGCCGGCGACGGCCGAGTGGCTGGTGGCCAAGGGCCCCAAGAACATCGGCTTCGACTTCTTCGAGGAGTACTGCGCGCGCCTGCCCGATTTTTCGTCCGAGGACTTCCCCATGCACCGGGTGATCCTGGGCGCCGGCGTCGTCATCATGGAGGGGCTGACCAACCTCGGCGCGCTGCCGTCGCGCCGGGTCGACTTCGCGGCGCCCTTCTACAAGATCGCGGGCACCGAGGGCGCGCCGGCGCGCTTCTTCGCGACGGTGGACTGAGCCATGCGGCGGGTTGCACGCGTCCTGGCGCTCCTCGCCCTGCTCGTGCCGGCGGGGCCGGCGACCGCGGCGCCGCCGCCCGACGCCTGGCTGGAGGGCTACGCCGCCGCCGTGCTCGAGCGCGACCTCGGCCTGAGCGTGCCGTCGCTGCGCGCCACCCAGGGCGTGCTCACGCTGAGCGCGGCCGACCTCAGCGTGGCCGATCGGGCGCGGGTGCTCTCGGCCCTGCGCACGATCCGCGGCGTCACGCGCGTCGAGATCGTCGAGGGGCCGCCGCCGGCGCCGCGGACCGAGACGCCGGATGGGCCGTTGCTGGTGCTGGCCGAGTGGCAGACTGGCCTGCTGCCGGGCGGCACGCTGTTCCGGCCGCTCATCGCCGACCCGCGCTGGCCGCACTTCGCAGCCTCCTACCAGCGCTACCGGCACGATCGGCAGCTCGCCGACGTCGGCGCCGTGTCCTTCGGCGAATCGCTGACGCTGTTCCGCGACCGGATCGCCGCCGCCTGGTGGGAGGTCGGCATCCAGGCCGGCGTCTTCGCGGTCTTCGACCTCGCCGCCGAGTCCAAGGATCTCGTCAACGCCGACTATCTGGTCGGCGTCCCGCTGAGCGGGCGCTACGGCGACTGGTCGGCGATGCTCCGGCTCTTCCACCAATCGAGCCATCTCGGCGACGAGTTCCTGCTGCGCACGAAGACCGAGCGCGTGAACCTCTCCTACGAGAGCGTCGACCTCAGGGTTTCCTACGAGCTCGGTGACGTCCTGCGCGTCTACGGCGGTGGCGGGTACCTGTTCGAC
>JBGPZN010000485.1:0-2932 GCA_041493815.1 Methylomirabilia bacterium | reverse complement strand
CCCAAGGAAGAGACGTACTCCACGCTCAACTTCTCCCGGCCGATCGCGATCCGCGTCACGGCCAAGGGACTCGAGGCCGGCTGCGAGCAGTACTGCGCCGCGGCGGCCGCGGGACACTGACGAGGAGCCCGGATGGCGATCGCCACCTATGTGCTCGTTCACGGGGCCTGGCACGGCGGCTGGTGCTGGGCCAAGGTTGCGCGGCTGCTGCGTGACGCCGGCCACGAGGTCCACACCCCGACGCTGACCGGCCTCGGCGAGCGCGCGCACCTGGCCCGGCCCGAGGTCGATCTCGACACGCACATCCAGGACGTGGTCGCGCTGCTCGAGGCCGAGGAGTTGCGGCAGGTCACGCTGGTCGGCCACTCCTACGGCGGCATGGTCATCACCGGAGTGGCCGCGCGCACCACCGGCCGCATCGGTCACCTCGTCTACCTGGACGCGTTCGTGCCCGAGGCCGGCAAGGCGTTGCTCGACTACGTCGGCCCCGGCGCGGCGATGATGCGCGAGACGGCGGCCGCCCACGGTGAGGGCTGGAGGATCCCGTCGTTCCCGCCCGAGCGCTTCGGGGTCACCAGCCAGCGCGACACGGAGTGGCTCAACAAGCACCTGGTGCCGCAGCCGCTCAGGACCTTCGAGCAGCCGCTGTCCGCGGCCGGCGGCGACAAGCTCAAGCGCACGTACGTGTACTGCTCCAAGCCGGCGATGGGCGCGTTCGACCAGTTCGCCGAGCGGCTGCGCGACGATCGCAAGTGGACCTTCCACGACGTCAAGACCGGCCACGACGCGATGGTGACGGCGCCCGGCGAGATCGCCAAGATCCTGATGGGGAAATAGGGGGGCCACGATGGCGCTGGAAGAGAAGGTCATCGCGTCCTGGAAGTACAAGAAGGGCGCGCTCGATCCCAAGACCGCGTTTCTGTGCTACCTGGCCGCCAATCTGGCGGTCGGCAACACCCACTGAGCCAAGCGCGACCTGGCGGGCGCCAGGGCCAGCGGGGCGAGCGAGGATGAGGTGCGCGAGGCGATCTCGTTCGCGATCCGCGCCAACGCCGCGAAGGCGCACGCCGACATTCTGACGGTGTGGACCGAGAAGAAGGACTGAGCGGAGGCATCATGGCGGAGGTCACTCTCACGGCGGCGTTCTCGACCATTCCCAGCGGCGACGCCGAGGCAATCAAGCGCCTGCTGGTCGAGACCGTCGAGCAGATTGCGCGCGACGACCGGACCTTTCAGAAGGCCAAGCTCGTGTTCACCGAGTCCGACGAGCGGTGCGGGCTCACCGCCGAGCTGGACGGCGTGAAGAAGGAGGGCGTGCCGCTGCCGATCGAGCTCGACACGCTGGAGGACGCCCAGACCTCGGCCGGCGCGCGGGCCCAGCTCAAGGAGGCACTCCGGCTCTACTTCCGCAAAGTGCAGGGGAAGTGACCGCCGACGCCGGCACGCTCCTCTACCTGTATCGCGACTGCGTCTTCCGGGTCCCCGACGGCGTGCAGCCGCCCAAGGCCGGCTCGCTCTTCTTCTGCCGCCACCTGATCGTCCAACCCCGCGAGCGCGTGCTGGAGATCGGCGCGGGGCTCGGCCTGGCCGCGGTGCTGGCGGCGCGGGCCGGCGCCCGTGTGGTGGCCACCGACATCGTGCCCGCCGCCGTCGAGATCATCCGCGCCAACGCTGCCCTCAACGGGGTGACGATCGACGCCCGCCTCGGCGACGCCTACACGCCGGTGGCCGGCGAGCGCTTTGACCTGATCGCGACCAACCCACCCCAGATGCCGACGCCGCCCGGGCGTGAGCGCACGGATGCGACGGCCGCGGCCGACAACGGTGGCGTCGACGGCTGGGTGCTCCTCGACCGGCTCATCGCCGGCGCGCCCGCGCATCTGGCGCCGGGCGGGCGACTCGTCTTCACGATCTTCGCCTTCCTCGGTTGCAAGGCGGCGTTCGCCCGATGCGAGGCGGCGGGATTGACGCCACGGATCGTCGGCAGCGAGATCCAGTCGTTTCCCCGCATCGGCTACGAGCGGCTCGATCACCTGCGCGCGCTCGACGCCGAGGGCACGCTGCCGTCCGGGATGCCGTCCGGCGTGGAGCGCTTCGTGATCGAGGGACGGCTACCGTGAGGACGCTGATCGTGAACGCCGACGACTTCGGGCTGACCCGCGGCGTGAGCGCCGGGATCCTGGCCGCCCACCGGCTCGGCATCGTCACCAGCACCACCGTGCTCGTCACCGCCGACCCCGACCGCGCGCAGCTCGACGAGGCGCGGGCCGCCGGGCTCGGCCTGGGGCTGCACGTGAACCTCACGCTGGGCCGGCCGCTGACCCGCGCCCGCTCGCTCGTGGACGGCGGCGGCTCCTTCGTTCGCGACGCGCGGCGCGTCGCCGCCGGCGCCGAGGCGCGCGAGGTGCGCGCCGAGGTGGAGGCGCAGATCGGGCGCTTCGAGACGCTGGTGGGCCGGCTGCCCACGCACCTGGACACGCACCATCACGTGGGGCTGTACGTCCCGGTGCGCGACGTGGTGCTGGAGGTGGCCCACCGGCTCGGCCTGCCGGTGCGCAGCCAGGACGCCGCCGCCCGCACGCGCGCGCGCAGCGCCGGGCTGCGCACGACCGATCACTTCTTCGGCGAGTCGGGACCCGAGGCCTACTGGTCGACGGCCCGCACGCTCGCGCATCTGCGCGCGCTGCCGCCCGGCGTGTCGGAGTTCATGTGCCACCCCGGGCGCTTTGACGACGATCTCGGCTACAGCCGCTATGGCCGCCAGCGCGAGGTCGAGATGACCGGCCTCGGCACTGCCACTGCGCGCGCTGCTGCGGCGGGGCTCGGCATCGAGCTGCGCCACTTCGGCCAGCTCCAGTGACTCTCGTGGCACGCGGTGACGCTGCCGGGCGGGCGCAGGGGCCGCGGGCGCGCCTCCGTGGCGAGCCGTCGT
>JBGPZN010000117.1:0-8789 GCA_041493815.1 Methylomirabilia bacterium | reverse complement strand
TGCTCGCGAACCTGCTTCTGACCTAGGCGCGTACCCTCGCCGGGTGCGCGCCTGAAAGCCTCTCCCGTAGTCCGGGGAGGCTTTTTTGTTTTTGCCGAGCGCGTGCGTGTTCGCTGAAAGGAGACGCCCGATGGCGCCGAAGGCAGGTCCACCCAGTCCGATGCCGTTCCATCACTACCGGCCGTTCACCCCGATCCCGCTGCCGGACCGGACGTGGCCGCACCGCGTGATCACGAAGGCGCCCCGCTGGTGCAGCGTGGACCTGCGCGACGGCAACCAGGCGCTGATCGACCCCATGGACCCCGAGCGCAAGCGCCGGATGTTCGACCTGGTGGTGAAGTGCGGGTTCAAGGAGATCGAGGTCGGGTTCCCGTCCGCATCGCAGACCGACTTCGACTTCGTGCGCCAGCTCATCGAGGAGGACCTGATCCCCGAGGACGTGATCATCCAGGTCCTCACCCAGGCCCGGCCGGAGCTGATCGAGCGGACGTTCGAGTCGCTCCGCGGGGCGCCCCGCGCCGTCTGCCACCTCTACAACTCGACGTCCACGCTGCAGCGGCGCGTGGTATTCGGCCTCGATCGCGCCGGCATCGTGGACATCGCGGTGCGGGCCGCCCAGCTCTGCCAGAAGCTGGCGCGCGCGATCCCCGAGTGCGACGTGCACTGGCAGTACTCGCCGGAGAGCTTCACCGGCACCGAGCTCGACTTCGCGATCGAGATCTGCGAGGCGGTCATGGACGTGTGGGAGCCGACGGTGGCCCGCCCCACGATCCTCAACCTGCCGGCCACGGTGGAGATGGCCACACCCAACATCTACGCCGATCAGATCGAGTGGTTCCACCGTCACATCAAGGCCCGCGACGCGATCGTGCTGTCGCTGCACCCTCACAACGACCGCGGGACCGCCGTCGCCGCCGCCGAGCTGGCGGTGATGGCCGGCGCCGACCGCATCGAGGGCACGCTGTTCGGCAACGGCGAGCGCACCGGCAACGTGGACGTCGTCACGCTGGCCATGAACCTGTTCAGCCAGGGCGTCGATCCGATGCTGGACTTCGCCGACATCGACGCCGCGCGCCGCACCGTCGAGCACTGCAATCGGCTGCCGGTCCACCCGCGCCATCCGTACGTGGGCGACCTGGTCTTCACGGCCTTCTCGGGCTCGCACCAGGACGCGATCAAGAAGGGCTTCGAGGCGCTGGGCAAGGACTACGACGTGTGGGAGGTCCCCTACCTGCCCATCGACCCGCACCACGTGGGCCGCAGCTACGAGGCCGTCATCCGGGTGAACAGTCAGTCCGGCAAGGGCGGCGTCGCTTACATCATGAAGTTCGAGCACGGCCTGGACCTGCCGCGGCGGCTGCAGATCGAGTTCTCGTCCGTCATCCAGCGGCTGGCCGAGCAGAGCGGCACCGAGATCACCGCCGATCAGATCTGGTCGGCGTTCGAGTCGACCTATCTGACGCCGACCCGGCCGGTGGCGCTGGTCGGCCACTCGCTGATCACGACCGCGCCGGACACCGGGGCGACGACGCTCGAGGCCAACGTCCGCCTGGAGGGCGGCGAGCGGTGGATCAAGGGCCACGGCAACGGACCCATCGCGGCCTTCGTGGACGCGCTCGGCCGTGACGCCGGCCTCACCGTGGAGATCGTGGACTACGCCGAGCACGCGCTGGGCGAGGGCGCCGACGCCCGCGCCGTCGCCTACGTGGAGACCCGGACGCCCGGCAGCGGCAAGGTCCGGTGGGGCGTCGGCGTGGACGCCAACATCGTGACCGCCTCCCTGCGGGCGGTGGTGAGCGCCGTCAACCGTCACTGACGCACGCCCTCACGAGGAGAATACGCAATGCTGGAGCAGCGGCAGCTCGGCAAGAGCGCGCTATGTGTCTCGGCGATCGGCCTCGGCTGCATGGGGATGTCGGGTGTGTACGGGCCCGCCGACGACACCGAGTCGATCACCCTCATCCAGAAGGCGATCGACCTCGGCGTCAATCACCTCGACTCCTCGGACATGTACGGCTGGGGCCACAACGAGGACCTGATCGGCAAGGCACTCAAGGGCCGGCGCGACCAGGTGATCCTGACCACGAAGTTCGGCCAGGTGCAGAACCCCGGCGGCCCCAACCTGGTCAACGGACGACCGGAGTACGTCGTCCAGGCCTGCGACACCAGCCTCAAGCGCCTGGGCGTGGACGTCATCGATCTCTACTACCAGCACCGCGTCGATCCCAAGGTGCCGATCGAGGAGACGGTCGGCGGCATGAAGCGCTGCGTCGAGGCCGGCAAGGTCCGCTTCCTCGGCCTGTCGGAGGCGGCGCCGGAGACGGTCCGACGCGCGCACCGCGTGCATCCGATCACCGCGCTGCAGAGCGAGTACTCGATCCTCTACCGCAAAGAGGCCGAGGAGACGCTACCGACGCTGCGCGAGCTGGGCGTGTCGTTCGTCGCCTACTCCCCGCTCGGGCGCAGCCTGCTGACCGGCCAGGTCCAGAAGCCGCAGGACATTCCGGAGGGCGATCGCCGGCTGGCCCATCCGCGCTTCCAGGGCCAGAACCTCGTGCAGAACATCGAGCTGGTCCATCGGCTAGAGTCGATCGCGCGGGCCAAGGGCTGCACACCGGGCCAGCTCGTACTGGCGTGGCTGCTCGCGCAGGGGCCACACGTCGTCGCGATCCCCGGCACCAAGCGCATCGATCGGCTGCGGGAGAATCTCGGCGCGCTCGAGGTTCAACTCAGTCCCGCCGACGTCGCGAGCATCGGCGAGGCGGTGCCGACGGGCGCGGCCGCCGGCCCCCGCTATCCCGAAGCGGCGATGAAGGGCGTCTACATCTAGTAACATCTCCTGAGCCAAGCGACGAACCGGCGCACCCGACCGGGATGATCCGCCGGCGGGTGCGCCGGCGCCGCCTGTTCCCCCCTGGCCTTGACGAAGCACTCGCCATGCACCCAGGCCTCGCCGACACGCGCGACGCCCTCGTCCGACGTGATCGCTCCCGCGCAGATCGCGCAACGCGGCTCGGGGTCGCCCCCCAAGTCCTATCCGCGCTTCACGAGGAAGTGGGCGCGCCGGTTCTTGGCCCAGCACGCCTCGTCGTGCGTCGCGCAGCTCGGGCGCTCTTCGCCATAGCTGATGATGCTGATCCGGGTCGACGCCACACCGTGCGCGACGAGGTAGTTCATCGTCGCCTTGGCGCGCCGGTCGCCGAGCGCCACGTTGTATTCGTTCGTGCCACGCTCGTCGCAGTGGCCCTCGATCAGAAGCAGGCTATTGGCGTTCGCCTTGAGCCACACCGCGTTGGCGTCGAGGATGGTCGCGTCCTCCACCCGGATGTCGTACCGGTCGAAGTCGAAATGAACGTCGGCGAGCTCGCGCGCCTCGGAGAACTCGCTCGGCGACGGCCGGCCCGCGGTTCCCCCCGCCCGACCCGATTGGGCCGCCTGCCGCGTGTCCGCGGCGCTCCGCGCCCCGGAGGTCGGCGTTCCCATCGACGACCCGCTCGCCGCGGCGCCGGTCGGAGCGGGCGCGGACGACATCGTCGTCGCCGGCTGCCGAGCGCACCCCACCGTCAGCAGCACCGCCATCGACATTCCGATCACCAGCCCGTGCTTGACCATCACGCGCCCTCTTTCCGCCCGTCGGTGCGGGCGACGCCGACCTCCCTGGCTCTGCCTCGCGACTCCGACGCGAGCCCCTCTCGCGCCCCAGGCCATCGACCCAGTGTACGAGACCCTGGCCGATCTGCGGTACCACATCCGGGGCCTCCTATGGACGCGCGCAGAGGCGGCCCGGGCGGCCGGTATCGAGCCCCAGCAGGGCCGGCCGTGGCCGCCAGCCTCAGGCGTCTCAGCCGGCGTGCCCGTATACAATCGGCCCGGAGGGGGCAATGAGCCAACGCGTCGCCGTCCGTCCGGTCTCCGGAGCCTTGGGCGCGGAGATCTCCGGTGTCGATCTCTCGAAGGAGCTGAGCGACGACACCGTCGCGGCCATCCGGCGCGCCTGGCTCGAGCACCTCGTCATCTTCTTCCGCGACCAGGACCTGCCCCCCGCGCGATTTCTGGCCTTCGCCCGGCGCTTCGGCGAGCCGATCGAGTACCCGTTCGTGAAGGGCCTCGACGACTTCCCCGAGATCATTCCGGTCCTGAAGCTCGAGACCGAGCGCGTCAACTTCGGCGGCATCTGGCACTCCGATACCGCCTATCTCGACGTGCCGCCCATGGCCAGCATGCTGGTGGCGCGCGAGGTCCCGCCGGCCGGCGGCGACACGCTGTTCGCCAACATGTACCTGGCCTACGAGACGCTGTCTGACGGCATGCGGCGGCTGCTGGACGGGTTGGTGGCCATCAACAGCTCGGCGGCGGCCGACGTGTCGCGCACGCGCGAGGACCGGCTCAAGGACAGCGCGCGGGCCGACGCCAAGAAGGCGTACAGCGCGGCGCATCCGGTCGTGCGCGTGCACCCCGAGACCGGCCGCCGCGCGCTCTACGTCAACACCGCCCACACCGTGCGCTTCGAGGGCATGACGGAGGAGGAGAGCGCGCCGCTCCTCCGCTTCCTCTACCAGCACCAGGTCCGGCCGGAGTTCACCTGCCGCTTCGCCTGGCGGCCCGGCTCACTCGCCTTCTGGGACAACCGGTGCGCGCAGCACAATGCGATCAACGACTACCAGGGCCATCGCCGACTGCTCCATCGCATCACGTTGGCCGGCGACAAGCCGAAGGGGCCCTAGTCCGGAGGTATCGGGCGGCGTCATGGTCTGCGTGACGTGGTGGCTGCTCGTGCTCATCGTGATCGCCGGAGTCGCGCTCGGGGTCGTCGCCCATTTCGCCTGGCACTGGTGGCTGCTGTCGCGGCCCGACGCCCGCCGCTAGGACTACGGGCGCTCGCTAGGCCTCGTGCACGACCTCGCCGCCCACCACCGTCATGGCGACCGGCAGGTGGCGCAGGTCCTTCACCGGCACGCGCGCGATGTCGTCGCCGAGCACGACCAGATCGGCGAGCTTGCCCGGCTCCAGGCTCCCCTTGACGCGCTCCTCGAACGAGGCAAACGCGCCGTTGATCGTGTGCATGCGGATCGCCGTCGTCAGATCGACCCGCTCGTCGGGACCGCACACCTGGCCGCCGGAGGTCGCCCGCGTGAGCGCCTGCTCGATCCCGAACAGGGGCGCGTAGTGCGTGACCGGCGCGTCGGACGAGCCCGCCACCGGAACGCCGGCCGCGATGAGGCTCTTCGCCGGGAACATCGTGTCGGCGCGATGCTGGCCGTAGTTGGCGATGTAGCCGTCGCCGAACTCCCAGAAGAACGCCGGCTGCATGATCGGCAGGATGTGCTGGGCGTGCACGCGCGCGCGCAGGTCGGGCGGGCAGATGCCGCAGTGCTCGATGCGGTGGCGTAGCCCGTCCCGCGGCGCCTCGCGCTGGGCCCGGCCCAGCGCGTTCAGCGTCTGCTCGATTGCCCGATCGCCGACCGCGTGGACCGTGCACTGAAAGCCTTGCCGATGCGCCCGGCCGATGAGGTCGTCGAGGTCCTCCTGGTCCCAGTAGAGGATCCCGTGGTCCTGGCAGTTCGACGTGTACGGCTCGCGCGTCGCCGCTGTTGGCCCGCTCGACGAGCCGTCGGTCATCACCTTGAACGCGCCCAGCTTCAACCGCGCGTCGCCCAGGCCGGTGTGCACGCCGGTGCCGAGCAATCCCATCAACGGATGCTGGCGGCTGTTCACCGTCGCGAACGCGTAGATGCGCAGCCGGAGCCGGCCGGCGCCGGCCAGGTCCTGACCCGGCACGAACGCGGGGCCGACGAAGCCACCAGCGTCGTGCACGCTGGTGGCGCCGGCGGCGAGGTAGGCGCGGTCGGCCTGCAGCAGCGCGCCGCGGAACTCCTCGGCGGACGGCATCGCCGCCACCTGCAGGGGCGTCTGCGCCGTCTCGTAGGCCACGCCGAGCTGGCGGCCGCCCGCGCGATCGTAGCGTCCGCCGGGCGGGTCGGGCGTGGCGTCGGTGATGCCGGCCAGCGCCAGCGCGCGGCCGTTGACCGAGGAGATGTGGCCGCACGTGCGCGTGAAGATCACCGGGTGGTCGGGCGCGACGACGTCCCAGTCGAGGCGATTGGGATGGCGCTTCTCGGCCAGGCGCGACTGGTCGTAGCCGCGCCCGCGGATCCACGTGCCCGGCGGCTGGCTCGCCGCCCGCGCGCGCACGGCCTCCTGCAGCGCGCGGATCGACTGCATGCCCGGCGCCTTGCAGTCGATCGAGGTCACGGCCATACCCAGGCTCGGCAGATGACAGTGGGAGTCGATGAAGCCGGGCAGCAGCGAGCGGCCGCCCAGCCCGACGACGCGCGCGCCCGGCCCGGCCAGCCCGCGGATGTCGGCGTCGCTGCCGGCCGCGAGCACACGACCGCCGCCCACGGCGAGCGCGGGGACGACGTCGTTGGTCGCGTTGACGGTGTGGACCCGGCCCCCGGTGAAGATCAGGTCGGCGTGCGTGTTCATGGTGCGATAGCATACCGCGCATGCCGGCCGACCACTGGATCGAGACCTATCGTGGCACCGTGTTTCGCTGGGAAGTGGACAGCAACGATCACCTCACCGTCGCCTACTACCTCTCACGCTTCGGCGACGCCGCCATCACCGTCCTGCACGCGCTGGGTCTCGGCCCGGCCCCCACGGTCGACTGCTACATCCACTACAGTCGCGAGCTGCGCGTCGGCGATCTCATGCACGTCACCAGCGGCGTGCTCGCCGCCGAGGCCGACGGCCTCGTGCTCGGCCACAAGCTCGTCGAGTCCACCGAGGGCGGCCTGTGCACGACCGTGGAGCACCGCCTGGCAATGACGCTCACGCCCGCGCAGCGCCGCGCCGCCGAGGCGCGGCGCGTGGCCTGGGACGGCCCCACCCGCGAGCGCCGGCCGCCGCCGCGCACCCTGGACGGCTTCCGCGACTCCTGCCGCGATGCCGCCAAGGCGACCGAGGTGGACGCAGGCGGACGCCTGACGCCGTCCGCCGCCGTCCATCGTTTTTCGGCCGCCAACGGCCACGTCCTCGCCGGCTTTGGCCTGACCCCCCGGTACATGCGGGAGCAGAGCCGCGGCTTCTCGACCTTCGAGTTCCAGCTCGGCTTCGGGGGCGGCGTGCGCGTCGACGACCCGCTGCTCGTGCGCAGCGCCCTGACCCACGTCGGCAACTCGTCGATGCGCATCGTGCACGTGATGACCAACGAGCGCACCGGCGAGCGCGTCTCGACGCTCGAGCAATCCGGCGTCCACCTCGACATGGACGCCCGCCGGGGGACGCCCCTGCCGCCCGATCTACGGGTGCGGGCGGTGAAGCTGCTCGTCCCTTAGAACGTGGGGGGCCCCGACATGGCCCCCCACACCCCCCCAACGTTCGGAGCGCCCCGGCGCAGCCGTGGCGCTCCTCAACGTCCGGCGGGTTGCGCGGCCGGCGAGCGGTGGTCTAAGATGCGTCCGCCTCGACCGGATCGACCACACGGAGGAAACGATGAGCCGTTTGCCCAAGCCGTTCCGTCTCGTCCTCGGCGTACTCCTGCTCGCCGCGCTGGCGCCCGGCGCCGCCCACGCGCAGAAGAAGACCCTGGTCATCGCCCTCAACCAGGACCCCGACATCCTCGACCCGACCCTGGCGCGCACGTACGTCGGGCGCATCATCTTTTCGCAGATGTGCGAGAAGCTCTACGAGATCGACGAGAGCCTCAACATCTTCCCGCAGCTCGCCGCCGCCCTGCCCGCCATCACCGACGGCGGCAAGACGGTGACCATCAAGCTGCGGCCCAACGTGAAATTCAACGACGGCACGCCGATGAACGCCGAGGCCGTGCGGTTCTCGCTGGACCGGCACCAGAACCTGAAGGGCTCGAACCGGCGGAGCGAGCTGGATCAAATCACCACGATCGAGGTCGTCGACCCGCTGACGGTGCGGCTGCGCCTCAAGGCGCCGCTGTCGCCGCTGACGGCGATCCTCACCGACCGGGCCGGCATGCCGGTCTCGCCGGCGGCCGTCCAGAAGCTCGGCGACAAGTTCGGCACGGCGCCCGTGTGCGTGGGCCCGTGGCAGTTCGTCGAGCGCATTCCACAAGATCGGATCGTCGTCGAGAAGTCGCCGCACTACTTCGACCCGGCCGCCGCGAAGTTCGACCGGATCGTCTTCCGCATCATTCCCGACGACAATGTCCGCCTTGCGAACCTCCGGTCGGGCGACATCGACTTCATGCACCTCGTGGCCCCGACGGACGCCGGCAGTCTCAAGAAAGAGGGGAAGTTCGACGTCTCGAACGTGACCGGCCTCGGCTACAACGGCGTCACGATCAACCTCCACAACAAGAACGGCAAGACCCAGGCGCCGGGGAACCTCGGCACGCCGCTGGCGAACGATCCGCGTGTGCGCGAGGCGTTCGAGCTCTCGATCGACCGCGACGCGCTCAACCAGGTCGCCTGGGACGGCCTGTACACGCCGGGCTGCACCGCCATCGCGCCCAACAGCCCGTTCGCCGACAAGGGCCGCAAGTGCCCCGGACGCGACGTGGCCCGCGCCAAGAAGCTCCTCGCCGACGCCGGCCTGGCCGGGGGCTACGCCTTCGAGATGGTGATCGTCAACAATCCACAGCAGCGCCGCGTGGGCGAGGTCATCCAGGGCAGGGCGCGCGAGGCCGGGTTCACCATCACGCTCACGCCCAAGGAGTTCGCCTCCTCGCTCAAGGACAACGAGGACGGCAAGCATCAGGCGTTCCTCATCGGCTGGAGCGGGCGCGTCGACCCCGACCACAACCTCCACCAGTT
>JBGPZN010000165.1:0-7322 GCA_041493815.1 Methylomirabilia bacterium | reverse complement strand
CTCGCGCACGTCGGCGCCGGCGGCCCGGGCGCGCTCCAGGAGATGGTGATCGAACTCGCTGCGGACGATGCCGTAGCTGGCGGGGCGGCGCCAGCGGGTCTCGTGGATCCTGCCGGCGAACCCGAACCGGCAGGCCGTGAAGGGCTGGAGGGTGTGCGGATACTTCTCCGGGTCGACCTCGACGTCGGCCAGCGCCTCCGGCGTCACCCAGCCGGCGCAGATCTTGACGCGCGGGAAGACCGCGGCATCGAGGAGCAGAGGTCGCACGCCGGCCCGGGCGAGCCGCCACGCGGCGGTGCTCCCCCCCGGGCCCCCGCCGACGACGATGACGTCGTGCGCGGTCACGTCAGCCTCGCCACAGGGCCACGAAGAGTCGCAGCCGATCTCGCCATGACAGCCGGATCTCCTCCATCGCGTTGGCGACGCTCATGGCGGCGAAGAGATCGCCCTCGATATCGAGGGCGCCCTCGACGTAGGCCTCGGCGAAGTTGAACGGGCTCGGATCGCGCATGAGTCGGATGAACGTCTCGGGTCGATGCACGACGGTCGTGCACACCGGCGCGCTGCCGCCGACCCGCACGAGCGTGCCGTCCCACAGGCGGAACGCGAAGCCGGTCGGCACACGATCGAAGACCTCGTGCAGGATGCCCGCCGCGCGCCGGGTGCTGACGTGTCGTGGCAGTGGGATCATTAGGTGACGATGGCTGGTCTCAGCCGGGGCGCCGGCACCGGCGCGACACTACCAGAGCGCGCCGACCGCCGCAACAACATCACACCGCCCCCTCCTCCACGACGTGCACGGCCGGCCGCTCCCCGGCCGGGGCCCCGGCCGGGGGCTTGTCCAGCCGGATGCGGCGCATCAGCGGCAGGATCAGCGGCACCACCGCGAACATCACCGCCAGGAGCCAGAAGTCGTCCGCGTAGGCCAGGAGCTGGGCCTGGGCCACCGTCTCGCGGTAGAGCATGGCCATCGCCTGGCGCTCGGCGGTGAAGGCGTCGCTGCCGAGGGTCGCGAAGTGGCTCGCCCACCGCGCCAGCCGGGCGTGCGTCTCCGGGTCCCAGGGAGTGATGTGGCTGGTGAGCGTGGCCTGGTGGAACTGGCTGCGCTGGGCCAGCAGCGTCGTGACCACGGCGATGCCGATGCTGCCGCCGAGGTTGCGCACCATCCCGTAGGCGGCGGTGGCGTTGACGAGCTTGTCGCGCTGGATGGTGGCCAGGGTGAGCGTGGAGAGCGGCACGAAGATGAACCCCACCGCGAACCCCTGGATGAAACGCGGCAGCGCCAGGGACCAGTAGTCCATCCCGAGCGTGAGCGAGGTCATCATGTAGAGGCTGACGGCGTTGAGCAGGCAGCCGAAGGCCAGCATCCAGCGCTGGTCGACGCGCGTCACGATCCCCGAGGCGAACAGCGAGAAGATGTTGCCGAGCCCGCCGGGCGCCAGCACCAGGCCCGAGGTCCACGCGTCGTAGCCGAGCAGCTTCTGCGTGAAGACGGCGACCAGCAGCATGCCCGAGAACATGCCGAAGCCGACGATCGAGATGAGCGCGCAGCCGGTGGCGAAGTTGCGATCGGTGAAGGCGGTGAGGTCGAGGACGGGATCCGTGGTCGTGAGCTCGCGGATCAGGAACCCGGCGAGTGCGCAGACGGCGACGATCGTCAGCGCGACGATCGTCGGCGAGTCGAACCAGTCCTCGCGCTCGCCCCGGTCCAGGACGAGCTGCAGGCAGCCGAAGCCCGCGACCATCAGTCCCAGGCCCCACCAGTCGATCCGGGCGGCGCGGCGCAGGTAGGGCGGATCGAACAGGAAGGCGCTCGCCATCAGGAAGCCGAGGATCCCGACCGGCAGGTTGATGTAGAAGATCCAGCGCCACGACCACTCGTCGGCCAGGTAGCCGCCGACGGTCGGCCCCAGGATCGGGCCCAGGATGAAGCCGACGCCCCACACCGCCATCGCGAGGCCCCGCTGGTGAAAGGGGAAGATTTCCCAGAGGACCGCTTGCGAGAGCGGGATGATCGGCCCGCCGCCGAGGCCCTGCAGGATGCGGGCGACGATCAGCGTGGTCAGATCGGGGGCGGCGCCGGAGAGGAACGAGCTGCCCACGAACACCGTGGTGCAGATCAGGAAGAACCGCTTGCGCCCGAAGAGCCCGGCCAGCCAGCCGGTGGCCGGGATGACCACGGCGTTGGCGGCCAGGTACGACGTGATCACCCACGACACCTCGTCCAGCCCCGCCGACAGCGAGCCCTGCAGGTGCGGGAGGACCACGTTGGTGACGCTGGTGTCGAGGATCTGCATGAACGCCACCACCATGACCGTCAGGGTGATGGCCCACTTCCGAGCGGGGGAGATCGGCGCGTCCGGTGCGGGGGGTGTCATGCTCATCCTTGAGCCGTGCGATAGGATATGCGCCGGCCGTCGTGAAGGCGAGCGACATCGCCGTCGCCCGCGGGCCGGAGGACGCTCATGCCAGGACGGATCGCGTGGTCGGTGGTGGTGATCGTCGTAGGGATGGTGGCCGGCTCGACGCGGCCCGTCGCCGCCCAGGGCGGCCTCAACGTGTACTGCAGCGTCCAGCTCGAGTGGTGCCAGGCGGTCGCCAACGAGTTCACGCGCCTGGGCGGGATCAAGGTGGCGATCACGCAGAAGGGCTCGGGCGAGGTCTTCGCTCAGCTCAAGGCCGAGGCGGCGAATCCGAAGGCGGACATCTGGTTCGGTGGCACCGGCGATCCCCATCTCCAGGCGGCGGAGGAAGGCCTCACAGCCGTCTATCGGTCTGCCAACCTTGCCCAGCTCCACCCGTGGGCGGTCCGGCAGGCCGAGCAATCCGGCTACCGAACGGTCGGCATCTACGCGGGCGCGCTCGGGTTCAGCTTCAACACGGAGCTGCTCAAGAAGAAGGGCGTGGCGCCCCCGCGCTGCTGGGCCGACCTCCTCAAGCCGGCCTTCAAGGGCGAGATCCAGATGGCGAACCCGGTGTCCTCCGGCACCGCCTACACGGCCGTCGCCACCCTCGTGCAGGTGATGGGCGAGGCCAAGGCGTTCGAGTATCTCAAGCTGCTGCACGCCAGCATCAACCAGTACACGAAGTCGGGCGTGGCGCCGGCCAAGGCGGCCGCGCGGGGCGAGACCTCGGTCGGCATCAGTTTCATCCACGACGTGGTCACCGAGGCCCAGGCCGGTTTTCCGGTGGGCAGCGCGACGCCGTGCGAGGGAACCGGCTACGAGATCGGCTCGCTGAGCATCGTCAACGGCGCCCGCAACCTCGACGGTGCCAAGAAGTTCGTGGACTGGGCGCTCACGGCCCCGGCGCAGGCGCTCGGCGCCAGGAGCAAGCAGTTCCAGACGCCGTCCAACCGCAGCGCGGAAGTCCCGAAGGAAGCGCCCAGGCTCGCCGACGTGAAGCTGATCGACTACGACTTCAAGAAGTACGGTGCCTCGGCCGAGCGCCGGCGCCTCCTCGAGCGGTGGGAGGCTGAGGTCAACAGCCTGCCGCGGTGATGCGAGCGCCGCGCACGCTGGCCCCTCCCGCGCTGGCGGCGCTCGGCGCCGGGCTGCTGATCCTGCCCTGGTACGCGCTGTCCGAGAGCGTGCCGGCGCTCGCCCAGTTCCTGGCCCATGGTCGCCACGCCCTCGCGGTGCCCCTGATCGTCGCCGCCGCCGCGGCGCTGGCAGGCGGCCTGGCGCGCGAGCGCCGGCGGCGCGCACGGCTGTGGCTGGCGGCGGGGCTGGTCGGCGCGGGGGCCACGCTGCTCCAGGGCTTCCTGATCCGCCAGCCCGCCTTCGGCCTCGGCGCCGTCGTCGCGCTCGCAGGCTTCGTGCTGCTCGCGGCCGAGGGGCTGGCCGGATGCGGCCATCTGCGCGGCGATCGCTTCGCCGCCGCGTGCCTGCTCGCCATCGCGGTGCTCGTGGGCGTGTTCGTCTTCCTGCCGCTCGGCCGGGTGCTGGCGGCGGCGGTGCAGGGCCAGGGCGGCGCGCTGAGCCCGGCCGCGCTCGCGAGCCGGCTGACCGCGGAGAAGATCTGGACGCTGGCGTGCCTGAGCTCCGCGCGGAAGTGCGGCGTGGCCTGGAATACGATCGTGCTGGCGCTGTCGTGCGCCGCCGGCACCACGCTGCTCGGGCTGGCGCTGGCCCTGCTCGTCACGCGCTCGGCCTTTCCGTTCCGGCGGCTGACGCGGCTGCTGGTGGTGCTGCCGGTCATCACGCCGCCGTTCGTGATCGGGCTCGGCATCATCCTGATCTGCGGGCGCGCGGGCGTGATCAACACGCTGCTCGAGTCGTGGCTGGGCCTGCCGCCGACGCGCTGGATCTACGGCTTCTCGGGCGTCCTGCTCGCCCAGCTCTTCGCGTTCACGCCGGTGGCGTTCCTGGTGCTGATCGGCGTGGTCGAGGGCGTGAGCCCGACGCTGGAGGAGGCCGGCCAGACTCTCGGCGCCCGGCCGGGCCAGGTGTTCCGCACGGTGTCGCTGCCGCTGATGTTGCCCGGGCTGGCGAACGCGTTCCTGGTCGGATTCATCGAGAGCATCGCCGACTTCGGCAACCCGCTGGTGCTGGGCGGCAGCTTCAACGTGCTCGCCACCGAGGTCTACTTCGCGCTCGTCGGCGCCCAGTACGAGCAGGGCCGGGCGGCGGCGCTGGCGCTCATCCTGTTGATGCTGGCGCTCGGCGCCTTCGCCCTCCAGCAGCGCGCGCTGCGCGGCCGCGCCTACACGGCCGTCACCGGCAAGGGCGACAGCGGCATCCCGGCCGCGCTGCCACGCCGCCTCGCGCTGGCGATCGTGGTGACGGCGGTGCCCTGGCTGCTCTTCACCGTCGTCATCTATGGCATGGCGCTCGTCGGCGGCTTCGTCGCCGTGTGGGGCCGCGACCACACGCTGACGCTGCGGCACTTCGTCAAGGCCTTCGGGGTCGAGTGGGGACCCGGCGGCATCCTGTGGACGGGCGGCGCCTGGACCTCGCTCTGGAACACGCTGCGGCTCTCGGTCGTTGCCGCGCCGCTGAGCGCCGTCGTCGGGCTGCTCACCGCGTGGCTGCTGGGCCGCGCGCGGTTCGCCGGGCGGCGCGCGTTCGAGCTGGGGACGCTGCTGAGCTTCGCCGTGCCCGGCACCGTCATCGGCGTCGCCTACGTGCTGACCTTCAACGTCCCCCCGCTGGAGCTGACCGGCACCGGGCTGATCATCGTCGTGTGCCTCGTCTTCCGTAACATGCCGGTCGGCGTCCGCGGCGGGCTGGCGAGTCTCGAGCAGATCGACCGCTCGCTGGACGAGGCCTCCGGCACGCTGGGCGCGTCCGGCTCCACGACGGTCCGGCGCGTGCTGCTGCCGCTCCTGAAGCCGGCCGTGGTCGGCGCGCTCGTCTACGGCTTCGTCCGCTCGGTCACCACCGTGAGCGCGGTGATCTTCCTGGTGTCGGGCGACACCGACATGGCGACGACGTACATCATCGGCCGCGTCGTCAACGGCGACTACGGCGTGGCCATCGCCTACTCGGCCGTGCTCATCGGGCTGATGGTGACGGCGATCGTCGTCATCCAGCGGCTGGTCGGCGTGCGCGTGATCGGGTCGCGGGCGGCCGAGGGCGCGTCGTGAGCGCGGCGGGCACCATCGAGCTTCGCGCCGTGAGCAAGCGCTATGGCGCGGCGGCGGTCGTCGACGACGTGTCGTTCACCATCGAGGCGGGCTCGCTCGTCACCCTGCTCGGCCCCTCGGGGTGTGGCAAGACGACGACGCTGCGCATGATCGCCGGGCTGGAGACGCCGAGCGCGGGCCGGGTGCTGATCGGCGGGCGGGACGTCACCGACTGGGCGCCGGCCGAGCGCAACGTC
This sequence comes from Methylomirabilia bacterium, assembly GCA_041493815.1. Taxonomy (GTDB): domain Bacteria; phylum Methylomirabilota; class Methylomirabilia; order Rokubacteriales; family CSP1-6; genus AR5. The sequence goes on along the minus strand of JBGPZN010000165.1, from coordinate 1,499 downwards.
AGCCTCGTCTTCCAGTCCTACGCGCTGTTCCCACACCTCACGGTGCTCGACAACGTGGCCTACGGCCCGCGCGTGAGGGGCGACCGTGCGGCCGCCGCGCACGCCCGGGCCCGCGCGACGCTGGATCTGCTCGGCCTCACGGGGCTCGAGGCACGGCTGCCGGCCCAGCTCTCGGGCGGCCAGCAGCAGCGCGTGGCCGTGGCGCGCGCCCTCGTGCTGGAGCCGGCGGCACTGCTGTTCGACGAGCCGCTGTCCAACCTGGACGCGCGCCTGCGCCGCCGTGTGCGCGACGAGATCCGCGCGCTGCAGCGCCGGTTGGGGCTGTCGGCGGTGTACGTCACCCACGATCGCGAGGAAGCCCTCGCCGTGTCTGATCGGATCATCGTGATGAACGGCGGGCGCATCGTCGAGGCGGGGCCGCCGGCGGAGCTGTTCGCCTCGCCGCGCACGCGATTCGTCGCCGACTTCCTGGCCGAGGCCAACATCGTCACCGGCCGGCTCGCCGCCGTGGACGGAGACGCAGGCGACGTGGACGTCGCCGGCCACGTCGTGCGAGTGCCCCACCGCGGGCACGCCGTCGGCGCCGTGACCGTGGCGATTCGACCCGAGGCCGTCACGATCCAAGCGGGTGGCGGCGCCGGTACGATCGCCGGTCGCGTCAGTCGTGCCGCGTTCGTCGGTCGCGCCGTGGAGTACTCCATCGAGACGGCGGCCGGCGAGCTGTTCGTCGTGGCGCCCGGCGTGGAGGGCGCGCTCGCGCCGGGCGCGCCGGTGAGCCTCTCGTTGAGCGCCCGGGGCGTCGCGCTCGTCGAGTGACCGCGGTGTATCCGTCTCGGGACTTTCCGACGGTGGTCCCGATCGGCTATAGACTCGTCGATGAGACGAGCAGGGCGGGGGCAGGGAGGTGGCCGATGGCGGTCGAGGTCGCGCCGGCGAGGCGGCTGTTCAACCGCAAGGAGTATCACAGGATGGGCGAGGTGGGCGTCCTCAAGCCGACCGAGCGGGTCGAGCTGATCCGCGGCGAGATCGTCACGATGTCGCCCATTGGCCGGCGCCACGTCGCCTTCGTCAACAACCTGACTCAGCTGCTGGTCATGCGCCTGGCCGGCCGCGCCATCGTGTCGGTCCAGAACCCGGTCGCCCTCGCCGCCGACACCGAGCCGCAGCCGGACCTGGCCCTGGTCCGGCGGCGCTCCGTGCCGTACAAGGAAGCCGAGGCCACCGGGGAGGACGTCTTCCTGCTGATCGAGGTCGCGGAGAGCTCGCTGTGCTACGACCGGTCGACCAAGCTTGCCCTCTACGCCGAGGACGGGGTGCCCGAGTACTGGGTGGTCGACGTCGACGACGAGGCCGTCCAGGTGTACCGCGCGCCGGAGGGCGGCGTCTACCGCGAGGTCAGCCGCGTCGACGGCACCGGGTCGGTCGCTCCGGCCGCCTTCCCCGCCGTCGCGCTGACGCTCGCCGAGATCTTCGCGTAAGCGACGGCGCCCGGACTCAGT
>JBGPZN010000573.1:0-2345 GCA_041493815.1 Methylomirabilia bacterium | reverse complement strand
GTCACCTATCGGCTCCGCCCCGACGGCGCGCCCACACTCGGCTACGCCGACGTCGCCCGCCACCTCGCTCAGCAGGGCGTTGTGGTGCCGACGCTCGGTGACGTGCGCCAGGCGGTCCTCGCCATCCGCCGCGGCAAGTCGATGGTGCTCGACGTCCCCGGCGATCCCAACCGTCGCTCGTGCGGCTCGTTCTTCCTGAATCCGATCCTCGACGAGGGCGCCGCCGCGGCAGCGGCCGCGCGAGCCGCCGACGCCTCGATGCCGCGCTGGCCGCAACCGGACGGCCGCGTCAAGCTGTCGGCGGCCTGGCTCATCGAGCACGCCGGCTTCGCGCGCGGCGAGCGGGCGGGGCCGGTCGGCCTGTCCTCGCGCCACACGCTGGCGATCGTCGCTCACGACGGTGCCCGAACCGGCGACGTCCTCGCCTTCGCACGCCGGCTGCAGGACGGCGTTCAGGCGCGCTTCGGTGTCCGGCTCACGCGGGAGCCCATACTCTGGGGCGAGGATTAGCCCCGCTTGCCTCCCGAGCCCCGGCGTGTTTGCATGGGGCCGGTCGCACACCGCCATCGGGAGGACGTCATGGGAGAGATGCTCAATCTGACCGCTGAGGATGGCCACCGCCTGTCCGCCTACCGCGCCACGCCAGCCGGCACGCCCCGGGGAGGGCTCGTCGTCGTCCAGGAGATCTTCGGCGTCAACTCGCACATCAAGAAGATCACCGACGGCTTCGGCGCCGACGGGTACGTGGCGATCGCCCCGGCGCTCTTCGATCGGGTCGAGCGCGGGTTCGAGACGGGCTACGCGCCGGCCGACATCGAGCGGGGCCGCATGGTGCGCGGCAAGCTGCAGGTCGAGGACGCGGTGAAGGACGTGACGGCCGCGGTCAAGGAGCTGCAGAAGGCCGGCCTCAAGATCGGCGTCGTCGGCTACTGCTTCGGCGGCACCGTGGCCTGGCTGGCGGCCACGCGCATTCCCGGAGTCGCCGCCGCGTCCTCGTTCTACGGCGGGGGCGTCGCCGACGCCGCCGGCGAGCAGCCGAAGTGCCCCGTGATCTTCCACTTCGGCGAGACGGACGCCTCCATCCCCAAGGACCACTGGGACCGCATCAAGGCCCAGCACCCGAAGATCCCGATGCACCTCTACCCGGCCGGCCACGGCTTCAGCTGCGACGAGCGCGGCTCCTACCACGAGCCCAGCTCCCGCCTGGCCCGCCAGCGCACCATCGACTTCTTCAGGGAACACGTGGGCTAGGCCCGGCCCGGTGACGCGTTCGAGTGGTGCCGGTGTCGCGGCGCCAACCGTGAGCGAACCGCCCGTTCGACTGCCCTGGCGCCATCCCGGTGGGGGGTCCAGGGGGGAGCGGCGATCGCTCCCCCCTGTCGTAAACAAATCCGGTGTCGCGGCGCCAACCGTGACCGAGCCCGATGCTAGGCCAATCACCGCGCCGTAAAGAAGACCTCCGGCTGCTCACCGGCGCCGGGCGGTTCGTCGACGACGTCGTGCGTCCGGGCACCGTGTACCTCGGGGTCGTGCGAGCCGTACACGCGCATGCGCGCGTGCGGTCGGTCGGGCTCGCTGCCGTGCGCAAGCGGCCCGGCGTGCTGGCAGCGTGGAGCGCCGGCGACTTGCCCGGGGTCGCGCGCACGATCTCGGCGGCGTGGGGCGGCACCCACAAGGGCCGGCCCTTCGCCGTGCCGATCCTGGCCGGCGATCGCGTCCGCTACGTCGGCGAGCCGGTCGCGGTGGTCGTCGCCGACGACGTCCACCATCTCGCCGACGCCCTCGACGCGGTCCGCATCGACTACGAGCCGCTGCCGGCGCTGGCCAGCATCGAGGCGGCCACCGCCGGGCCCACGCGCGTGCACGACCAGTGGGCGGACAACACCACGCTGCCCGTCGGGGCCAAGGTGGGCGATCCGGAGGCGGCGTTCGCGCGCGCCGAGATCGTCGTGGGCGGGCGCTTCCGCCATCCACGTCTGGCCGCCGCACCGATCGAGACACGCGGCGCGATCGCGTGGCGCGACGCCGACTCCGGCTCGCTCGTCATCTGGGCCTCCATCCAGAACCCCTACCGCCTGCGCGACGCCGTGGCGACGGCGCTCGGGCTGCCCGCCGAGTCCGTCCGCGTGCAGGTGCCCGACGTCGGTGGCGGCTTCGGCCCCAAGGGCGACGTCTATCCCGACGAGATCCTCGTCGCCGCCGCTGCGCTGCGGCTGGGACGGCCGGTGAAGTGGATCGAGAGCCGGCGCGAGGACTTCATGGCGCTCGGCCACGACCGCGACCAGGTCCACGACGCGCGGATCGGGCTCACCGGCCAGGGACGCATCGTCGCGCTCGAGACGTCG
>JBGPZN010000567.1:0-2397 GCA_041493815.1 Methylomirabilia bacterium | reverse complement strand
CGTGACGGGCTTGCGGGCGGTGGCGGCCGGGGTCGGCGTGGTGGTGCCCGCCTCCCGGCTGGCCAAGTGGAAGACAGCCGGGCAGTACGCCGCGGTCACGATGCTCATCTTCGAGAAGGGGCTCGTCTCGCCGAGCTTCCACGCGGCGGCGACCGGCGTGCTGTGGGTGGCGCTGGTGCTGACCATCGTCTCCGCCGTCGACTACTTCTACCGGTTCTTCCGCAAGGCGGACTACCGCGCGATCGTGCCCGAAGAAGAACGCTGGTCGTGAGGGCGATCGCGGTCCTGGTGGCCTACCTGATCGGGGCGGTGCCGATCGGCTGGATGGTCGCGCGGGCGTTCGGGGTGTCCGACATCCGGCGCCACGGCAGCGGCACCATCGGCGCCACCAACGTGCTGCGCACGCTGGGACGGCGGGCCGCCATCGTCACCCTGCTCGGCGACGTGCTCAAGGGAGGCCTGGCGGTCTTCGCCGCGGCGGCGTTGAGCGGCGGCGACCCGGTCGTCACCGGGGCGGCCTCGGTGGCGGCGGTCGTGGGCAACTGCTGGTCGGTCTTCCTGGGCTTGCGCGGCGGCAAGGGCGTGGCGACGGGCCTGGGCGCGTTGCTGTGGCTCGTCCCGTGGGCCGCGCTGGCGGCGTTGCCGGTGTTCGTGGCCGTCGTCGCCACCACGCGCTACGTCTCGCTGGCCTCGCTCCTGGCCGCGGCCTGCGTCCCGCTGGGCGCCGTCATGCTGCACTATCCCTCGCCCTCGGCGATCGCCGCGCTGGTGGTGGCCGCGATCGTCGCCGCCCGCCACCACGCCAACATCGCCCGCCTGCGCGCCGGCACCGAGTCCCGCCTCGGCCAGCGCCCCGGGAACCACAGCCCCGCGTGATCGCGATCGTCGGCGCCGGGAGCTGGGGCACCGCGCTGGCCGTTCACCTGGCCCGAGGCGGTGAGCGGGTCACGCTGTGGGCGCGCAGCGGCGAGGTCGTCGAGGCGATCCGGGCCCGGCGCCGGAACCCGTGGTACCTGTCCGACGTTGAGCTTCCCGCCGGGATCGACGCGACGAGCGACGCGACGGCCGCGCTCGCCGGCGCCACGCTGGTGATCGTCGCGGTGCCGTCGGAGTTCTTCGCCGCCACGCTGGCGCGGCTGGGACCGGTCACGGTGCCGGTGGTGTCGGCGACGAAGGGCTTCGAGCCGGCGCGGCACCAGCGCATGAGCGAGGTCGTGAGCGAGCGCTGGCCGGCGACGGTGGTGGCGGTGCTCTCGGGGCCCAGCTTCGCTCGCGAGGTCGCGCGTGCCCAGCCGACGGCGGCGGTCATCGCCTCGCGCGACGACGCGCTCGCGGCCGACCTGCAGCGCCGCCTGGGCTCGCGCGAGTTCCGGCTCTACACCAACCGCGACGTCGTCGGCGTCGAGGTGGGCGGCGCCACCAAGAACGTCATCGCGCTGGCCACCGGCCTGGCCGACGGCCTGGGCCTGGGTGAGAACGCGCGCGCCGCGCTGGTGACGCGCGGGCTGGCCGAGATCACCCGGCTGGCCGTCGCGCTCGGCGGCGAGCCGGCCACGCTGGCCGGCCTGGCCGGGCTCGGTGACCTGGTGCTGACCGCGACCGGGACGCTGTCGCGCAACCGCGCCCTCGGCATGGCGCTGGCCCGCGGCGAATCGCGCGCCGACGCCCAGCGAGCCACGCGCATGGTGGCCGAGGGTGTGCCGACGGTCGCCTCGGCGCTCGCGCTGGCCCAGCGCCACGGCGTGGCGTTGCCGATCGCGGCCGAGGTCGCGGCGGTGCTGTTCGACGGCAAGTCGCCGGCCGACGCGCTGGCCTCGCTGCTGGGGCGGGCTGCGACACGGGAGGACGCGCGGGTGGCGGATCGTCATGCCTGAGCTGAGGAAGGATCCGGTGGTCGGGCGCTGGGTCATCATCTCGACCGAGCGCGCACGGCGGCCGTCGGACTTCCCGATCGAGCCGGTGCGCGCGGCCGGCGTCAACTGCGTGTTCTGTCCGGGCAACGAGTCGAAGACGCCGCCGGAGATCCTCGCCAACCGCGCGCCCGACTCGGCGCCCAACGGGCCGGGCTGGTCGTTGCGGGTGGTGCCGAACAAGTTTCCGGCGCTGCGCATCGAGGGTGAGCTCGAGCCCTCGGGCGAGGGGCTGTACGACCGGATGAACGGCGTCGGCGCCCACGAGGTCGTGCTCGAGTCGCCCGATCACCAGGCCACGCTGGCCACGCTGCCCCCCGACACGGTGGCCGACGTGCTGCTGGCCTATCGCGAGCGCGTGCTCGATCTGAAGAAGGATCCGCGCTTCGAGTACATCCTGGTGTTCAAGAATCACGGCGCCGCCGCCGGCGCCTCGCTCGAGCACCCGCACTCGCAGCTCATCGCGACGCCGATCATTCCCATCATG
>JBGPZN010000030.1:0-14275 GCA_041493815.1 Methylomirabilia bacterium | reverse complement strand
TCCGCTCGCAGTAGCGGTCTTCCCCAGCCCAGGAAAGGAAACGAGCCCGTGAGAATCGTGGTCACCGGAGGCGCCGGCTTCATCGGCTCCCACGTCGTGGATCGTCTGGTGCAGGATGGTCACGAGGTCATCGCCGTCGACGACCTGAGCACCGGCCGGCGGGAGAACGTGAACGCGGCCGCCCGGCTGCACGTGGCCGACGTCCGGGCGCCCGGGCTCGCGCGAATCGTCGATGCCACCCGGCCGGGGACCGTCGTGCACCTGGCGGCTCAGGCCGCGGTGTCGCGCTCCATTGCCGACCCCGCGTTCGACGCGTCCGTCAACGCGCTCGGCATGCTGAATCTCCTCGAGGCGTGCCGCGGCGCCGGGGTCCGCGACGTCGTCTACATCTCCACGGGTGGCGCCGCCTATGGCGACACCGAGGTGGTACCGACCCCGGAGACCCACCTGCTTCGTCCCGCCTCGCCCTACGGGGTCTCCAAGGTGGCCGCCGAGCTCTACCTGGACTGCTGGGCGCCGCTGCACGGCGCGCGCGGCGTGTCGCTCCGCCTGGCGAACGTCTATGGGCCGCGCCAGAATCCCGAGGGCGAGGCCGGCGTGGTCGCGATCTTCACCCGCCGCCTGCTTGGCGGCCGGTCGTGCACGATCAACGGCGACGGTGAGCAGACGCGCGACTACGTCTACGTCGGCGACGTGGCCGACGCCGTTGCCCGGACGCTGGCGCGCCCGACGGCGACCGGCCCGATCAACGTCGGCACGTCGCGGGAGACCACGGTGAACGAGATCTATCGCCTCCTGGCCCGCGCGGCCGGCGTCGACCGTGCCGCCGAGTACGGGCCGGCGCGGCCGGGCGAGCAGCGGCGCAGCGCGCTCGCCTGGGACCGGGCGCGTCACGTGCTCGACTGGGCCCCCACGATGCCCCTGGAGCGTGGTCTAGCCGAGACGGTCGCGTGGGCGCGCGCCCACGGCGGAGCGTGAGGCGGGAGCCGCTCGGACGCAAAGAATTACCTAGTTAGGCCGCGCTCGGTTAGACTTGGGCCGTGACACAACGGCGGGCGCTCATCACGGGCATCACCGGCCAGGACGGCTCGTACCTCGCGGAGTTTCTTCTCGAGAAGGGCTACGCGGTCTGTGGCATGGTGCGCCGGTCGTCCAGCGATCACTTCGAGCGGATCGCCCACCTCCAGGACCGCGTGCAGCTTCGCGAGGGCGATCTCCTCGATCAGCTCTCGATCATCACGCTGCTGAACGAGACCAAGCCCCACGAGGTCTACAATCTCGCGGCCCAGTCCTTCGTGCCGACCTCCTGGGAGCAGCCGATCCTCACCAGCGAGGCGACCGCGCTGGGCGTCACCCGCATGCTGGAGGCCATCCGCGTCGTCGACCGCAGCATCCGGTTCTACCAGGCATCGTCCTCGGAGATGTTCGGCAAGGTGCGCGAGAGCCCCCAGGACGAGAAGACGCCGTTCTACCCGCGCAGCCCCTACGGCGTGGCCAAGGTGTACGGCCACTACATCACGGTGAACTACCGCGAGTCGTATGGGCTGTTCGCGGTCTCGGGCATTCTCTTCAACCACGAGTCTCCACGCCGGGGGCGGCAGTTCGTCACCCGCAAGGTCACGCACGGCGCCGCCCGGATCAAGCTCGGCGTGGGCCCGGAGCTGAAGCTCGGCAACCTGGAGGCCAAGCGCGACTGGGGCTTCGCCGGCGATTACGTGGAGGCGATGTGGCTGATGCTGCAGCAGCCGACCCCCGACGACTTCGTCATCGCGACCGGCGAGACGCACAGCGTTCGCGAGCTGTGCGAGGTCGCATTCGCGCGGGTCGGGCTCGACTGGGAGAAGCACGTCGTCGTGGACCAGACGCACGTGAGGCCGGCCGAGGTCGACCACCTGATCGGCGATGCCGGCAAGGCGCGCCGGGTGCTCGGCTGGAGCCCGAAGGTCAGCTTCCGCAACCTGGTCGAGATGATGGTCGACGCGGACGTGAGAGCCGGCTCCTCAGCGACGACCTGAGACTGAAGCGTGGCGGTGTGCCTCGAGGTCGACCGCGCCTCGCCCTCGATGCTGCGCTCGGGGCTGTCGTCCGTTGCCGTGTCCGTCCTCGGTGTCGCCCTCGGATTCGTCTCCGTCCCGGTGATGGTCTCGGGTCTCGGCTACGCCGACTACGGCGCGTACACCATCGCCTTCACCGTCGCCGGCTACGGCGCCTTCCTCGACCTCGGCCTGGGCTGGGCGGGGATGCGGTTCGCGGCCGACGCTCACGCTCGGCAGGACCGTGAGGCGGTCGTCGGGGTGCTCCGGGCCCTCGTGCTCTATCAGGCGACGATTGGCGGCGCGGTGTTGGTGCTGCTCGTCGTCGGTGCCGACCGGCTCGGCCACTGGCTGGTGGCGGGCCCCGGTGCGGACGCCGCACGGATCGCCGCCGTCCTGCCAATCGCCGGTGTGTGGTTCGCGATCTCCGGCCTCAACGGGATCTTCCTCGGCATGCTTCGCGGCGTGGGTCGCTACGGCGCCGCCGCCGTCGTCGCCGGCACGATGGTGCTCCTCGGGGTGGGGGGCGGCGCAATCTTGGTAGGGCAGGGCCACGGGCTGCGGGCGGCCGCGCTCTGCCAGGTCGCCGGCGCGCTGGCGGCGGCCGGCCTCGCGGTCGTGGCGCTGCGGGATCTCCTGGGGGCGCGTTCCCAGCCAGGCGCCTCATCCGCGGGACAGCTGCGCCGGATGCTGACCTTCTCGCTGTGGAGCTTTCTGAGCCGCCTCGTACAGGTGGCGATGCTGCAGGGCGACAAGGTGATCGTGGCCCGGGTGGGTGGCGCGGCCGGGCTCGCCTCGTACATCGTGCCATTCGGCGTCGCCCAGCGGCTCAACCTGCTCGGCTCGGCGGCGGTGACGGCCGTCTATCCGGTGGCGGCGGGGCGGAGTCAGTCGCGGAGCGAATTCCTGGAGAGCTACTTCCGGGCCGCGCGCGTCGTGCATCTCTTCACGGCCGCGCCGGCGATCGCGCTGCTGGTCTGGGCCCCGCTGTTCCTGCACTCGTGGATCGGCCCCGAGATGGCGACATCGGGCGCCGGGTTCCTGCGCGCGCTGGCGCTGGGCTACTGGGTCGTGTCCGTCGCCTCGGTGGAGGCGGGCTGCCTCGAAGGCTGGGGGCATCCGCGCATCACCGCGCTCGCCGCGGCGGGAAGCCTGGCCGTCGCCGCGGTGGTCGCGGCGGCGCTGGCGATGACGGGGGGCCGACTGTGGGCCGTCGCCGGTGCGGTGAGCGCCTGGATGGCGACCAACGGGCTCGTCACCGTGATTGCGTGGTACCGGGTCTCCGGCTTTCCGGCGGCGCGGCTCTGGAACGGGCTGGTGCGGCCGATCGCCGAGATGGTGCTGCTCGCCGTCGTGGCGGCCGAGGTTGCCGGTGGCTGGTTGGCGCCGGGTCCGTGGGGACTGCTCGCGTGTGCCGGCCTGGTCGCGCTCCTGCTCGTCTACGGGTTCGTCCGCCTCTTCCCCCACGGGGAAGGCCGGGCGTTGCTCGGTCGGGTCGTGCGCGCCGCCGCCTCGTGATGGCGCTCGGCGAGCACTATCGGCACTACTGGCGCCGCATGCAGTTCCGTGAGCAGGCGCAGCGGTATCGCGCGCCCTGCCTGCGCTGGTTCCACAGCGACCGGCTGAATCCTGCCGAGCGGGTCATCTTCGAGCGGGTCCGCGCGGCCGAGCGGTTGCTGGACTTCGGCGCCGGTGATCTCCGGCTCAAGCGCAAGTTCGCGGAGGCCGGCTTCCAAGGCCGCTACGAGACGCTGGACATCTCCGAGGAGTTCCCGCACGAGTACACGGACCTGGGCCAGGTCCGCGGACCGTTCGGCGCGATCCTCTGCCTCGAGGTCATCGAGCACCTGCCGTTGACGGCCTTCGAGCCGGTGGTCGGCCGCCTGTGCGAGCTGCTGGAGCCGGGCGGCGTGCTCGTGCTCTCGACGCCTAATCCGCTCTGCATCGTGCCGATGTGGTCCCGCGACTCGGGCCACATCCAGCAGTATCCCTTGCACGATCTCATCGCCGATCTGCTGGCCCGGGGATTGTCGGTCGATCCGTACCGGGTGCGCTTCGTGCCGGCCCGGCCGTCGCTCCCGCAGCGAGCGCGCCTGCTCAGCCAGCGCGCGCTGTGCTATCTGCTGGCCGTGGACTACGCCGATGGCCTGCTCGTGATCGGCACCAGGGGCTAGCATTGGCGGCCCCTCACCACGCGCGCGGGGCCCGCTCGTGAGCCGGGTCCGGGTGTGCCTGCTGGCCGACGCCGCGTGTGACGCCCGGCCGCGCGGGCTCGCGCGCTACACCCGGGGCCTCGGCGCCGCGCTCCTCGAATCGGGCGGGATCGACGTCGCGCTGGTGACGCACGGCGCGCTCCGGGCGCCTGAGGCCCTTCGAGCCGCGCGCTGCACCAGCCTGACGGCGCGGCGGGAGGTGATCCGCGAGCACGTCGAGCTGCCGCGGCTGCTGGCCCGGGACGGGGCCAGCGTGCTCCATGCCCCGGCCAACCGCGGGCTGCCGCTGTGGGCGCCGTGCCCCACGGTGGTGACCCGCCACGACGTGATCGAGCGGATGTTCCCGCCCGATCAGCGCGGCTCGCTGCGCAGCCGGCTGCGCGTGCGGTACGCGGACGCGATCGCCATGCGCCGGGCCACCGTCGTGGCCACGGTCTCTCAGACGTCCCGGGTGGACATCGTCCGCCAGTGGCCGGTGTGCGCCCGCCGCACGCTCGTCGTCGGCGAGGGTGTCGAGTCGCGATTCTTCGCGGGGGTGTCGACGCTCGACGCGCAGCGGCTGCGGCAGCGCCACGCGCTGCCCCGCACGTTCGTCCTCTACGTCGGCGGCTACGAGCCGCGCAAGGACGTCACCACGCTGATCGACGCGATGGCGGCCTGCCGCCTCACCGACGTCGGCCTCGTGCTGGCCGGCTCGATGGGGACGTGGCGCGAGCGGATCACGCGGGCGGTGACGGCGGCCGGACTCACGGACCGCGTGCGTGCGCTCGACTTCGTCGACGACGACGATCTGCCGTCGCTGTACGCGACGGCGAGCTGCTTCGTGTGCCCGTCCCGCTACGAGGGTTTCGGACTGCCGGTCATCGAGGCGATGGCCGCCGGGACACCGGCGATTGTCTCCAGCGGCGGGGCGCTGCCCGAGATCAGCGGCGGCGCGGCCCCGGTCTTTCCCGCCGGTGATGTGGCCGCGCTCGCCGAGGCGCTGGAGCGGCTGCTGACCGAGCCGCGACTCACGGTGTCGCTCATCGAGCACGGACGGCGCCGGGCCGAGGAGCACCGCTGGGAGCGGGTCGTGCCGAGGTACGTGAGCCTCTATCGCCAGCTGACCGGCGCCGCGATCCTGCCGCCGGCGGGCCGGCCCGTGCTCGCGTGAAGGTCGTGGTCGTCAGTCCGGCCGTGCCCCATCCGTTCGGCGAGACCGCCGCCCGCGGGCTCTACGCGCTCATCGCCGGTCTGCTGGCCCGCGGGATCCGCGTCAGCTGCCTGGTGGTGACCGAGGAGGACGTCGCGCGCGTGCGGGACGCGCGCGCGCGGCTGGCCGCCTCCCCGGGCGCCGAGCACCTGGAGCTGGCGGTGTTCGCGCCCACGGTACGGCCGGTGGCGCTGCGCAAGCTGCGCAGCCTGCGGCGGCCGTTCAGCGAGACCCTGCACGCCCACGGCCTGGCGGCGGCGCTGGAGCGCCAGGCGGCGGCTGGCTGGGACGTCCTGCACCTGGACCAGCTGTGGAGCGGCTGGGTCGGCCTCGATCGCCGGCGCGTGCTGCTCAACGTCTATCAGCTGGAGGTGATCGACTGGGAGGCGCGGCGAGGGCTGCGCCTGGCCGAGCGCAAGGCGCTGCTGCAGATGCGGCGGGCGACGCGGCGGATCGTGCGCGGCTCGCGCCACATCCGCGTCGTCAGCCGGCGGCTCCTGGAACGGGCGCGGGCGATCAATCCCACCGCCGAGTATTCGTGCGTGCCGTTCGCGCTGGATGCCTCCTTGTACCCGCTGCAGCCGCTCGTGCGGGAGCCGGTCGTCGGGTTGCTGGGTTCGATGCACTGGCTGCCCTCGCGCTCGGCGGCCGAGCGGCTCATCACGCGGATCTGGCCGCACGTCAAGCGGCGGCTGCCGCGCGCCCGGCTGCTGGTCGGCGGCTGGAACGCCCGCCGCTATCTCGATCGCTACGCGGGCCCCGACATCCGGCTGGTCGAGAACCTCGCGCACCCCAGCGAGTTCTTCTCCCAGGTCGCGGTGCTCGCCTACGCGCCGGTCCGAGGCAGCGGCGTGAAGGTGAAGGTGCTCGAGGCCCTGGCCTACGGGGTGCCCGTGGTCACGACCGGCGAGGGCATCGAGGGGCTCGACTGCGAGGACGGCGTGCACTGCTGGGTCCGCGAGGACGACGAGGCGCTGGCCGAGTGCATCGTGGAGACGCTCGGCGACGAGGCGCGGCGCGCGCGGATGCGCGCGGCCGGGCGGGCCCTGGTCGAGGCCCGGCACTCGCCCCTGCTGGTGCTCGAGCAGATGCTGGACGTCTACGACCGGGTGAGGCGCGAGTGATCGAGCGTCGCGCGGTGGTCGTCGTCCCGGAGATCCCCAGCCCGCCCCGGTGCGGCAACGCCTGGCGCGATCTGCAGCAGGTTCACCTCCTGCGAGGGCTGGGCTTCGCCGTGCAGGTCGTGGCGGCTCGTCCGCGGTGGGACCTGACCGACGACGAGGAAGCCCAGGGCCGCCGGACGCTGGCCACCGCCGTCTGCTACCTGACCCACGCGCGCGACGAGCCGACCGAGGCCATGATCTCGACGCTCCGGCGCAAGGCGAGGTATCTCGTCGCGCCGACCGTCCATCCGTTCGGCTGGTGGCTACCGCGCGGCCTCGCCCAGGCCGTGGGCGGCCTCACCGCGGACGTCGCCGGCGTCCTGCTGATCCGCTCGATCTTCATGCACGAGATCCCGTCGCTGCGCGGCGTCTGGCCGGGGCGCATCGTCGTCGACTGCCACGACTCCGACGTGCATCTGGCGGGCGAGCTGCTGAAGACGGTGCGGGGCGCCGCCCGCCTGGGGCCGTGGGCGAACCTGGTCGGCGTGCGACGCACGGTACGACGGTACCTGCCGCTGGCCGACGAGGTGTGGACGGTGAGTGCCCAGGACGGCGAGCGGCTGGCCGCGGAGGCGCCCGGCGCGCGCGTGATCGTGGTACCGAGCGGGATGGACCGGGGCGGCGCCGCCCCCGCTGCGCGGCCGGGGGTCGACGGCACCGCCGTGCTCGTCGCCAACTTCGGCTACGGGCCCAACGCGCGCGGTGCCGAGTGGATGCTGCGCTCGGTGTGGCCCGCCGTCCGTGCGTGCGTCCCCACCGCGACGCTGCGCTGCGTCGGCGCGCGGATGCCACCGGCGCTCGCGGAGCTGGCCGGCGCGACGCCGGGCGTCGAGGTCTGCGGCCAGCTCGGCGACATCACGCGGGTGCTCCACGATGCGGCCGTGGTGGTGGCGCCGATCCTCGAGGGCAGCGGCACCCGGCTGAAGATCGTCGAGGCGTGGAGCCAGGGCAAGGCCGTCGTGACGACGCCGAAGGGCATCGAAGGGTTGCCGGCCTCGCCCGACGCCGCGGCCATCGCCGGCGACCCCGTGGCGTTCGCCGCAGCCACGACGGCGCTGCTGCTCGACGGCGACCGACGGCGGGCCATGGGCAGCCGCGCGCTCGAGGTGTTCCGCGAGCGGCTCTCGTGGGATGTCGTCGCGCGGGTCGTCGCCTTCGACTCCGTCATCGGCGATGCCGGGCCGGCGATGAGGCGGGTCGCCACGTGAGCACGCGGTCGCCGCGCGTGCTGATCATCGGCGAGTTCGGCGCGGGCGCGCTCGGACTCTACTACGCGCGCGCCTTCGCCGCCCTCGGCTGGGCCACGACGCGCTACGACATGTGGGCCGGCTACGCTCGCGGGGGCGTGCTGGCCGGCTCGCGAGTGCTGCGGCGTCTGCTCCGGCCGGCGCTGTGGGTCCTGATGGCGCGCGAGGCGATCGCGCTGGCCGGCCGCGAGGCGCCCGACCTCGTGCTGGCCACCAAGGCGCCGTTCCTCGGCCGGGGTGCGGTGCGCGCGCTCCGGCGCGCCGCCGGGGCGCCGGTCGCGATGGTCTATCCCGACAGCCCGTACGGCGCCTCCACGATGCGGGCGGACGTGCTGGCGGTCCTCGCGGAGTTCGACCGCGTGTACATCTGGAGCCGCCGGCTGCTCGGCCGCCTCCACGCCGACGGTGTGACCGCGGCGGCCTACCTGCCGTTCGCGTTCGATCCGACCGACTACGGCGCCGAGGGCGCCGTCGCGCGGCCCGAGTGCGGGCGCCCGCACCCGATCGCGTTCATCGGACAGCGGTACGACAAGCGCGAGGCCTGGCTGGCGGCGCTGCGAGGGCTCGACGTCGGCGTGTGGGGGCTGGGCTGGGAGCGCTCCGAGGTGGCGCGCTCCGGGGCCGCGTGCGTGCACGGCGCCGCCGTCTTCGGCGCGGCGGCCGCGGCGATCTACCGCGGTGCGCGCGTCGCCGTCAACGTGTTGCACGCCGACAACCTGCCGGCCCACAACATGCGGACGTTCGAGATCCCGCCGTGCCGCACGGTGATGCTCACCGAGGCGACGGAGGAGATCGAGGCGTTTTTCGAGCCGGAGCGGGCGTGTCTGACGGCGGCCGATCCGCGCGCGCTCCGCGGCCAGGCCGAGCGGGCGCTGGCCGACGCCGCGCTCGCCCGGGCGGTGGCCGAGGGCGGCGCTCGCGCGGCGCGGCCCCACACGTACGAGGCGAGGAGCCGCGCGATCGTGGCCGACGTCGTGGGGACGGCGCGCGCCCGGGTGCCGGGGGCGGAGCGATGATGGAGAGGGTGCTGGTGACCGGTGGGGCGGGGTTCATCGGCTCGCACCTCGTCGACGCGCTGCTGAAGGACGGTCATCCCGTCGTCGCCCTCGACGACTTGAGCACCGGCAGCCTGCGCAACATCCAGCACCTGGTCGGGCATCGCGGCTTTCGATTCGAGCTCGGCTCGGTGCTCGACCGCGAGGGGTGCCAGCGGGCGATCGCCGAGGCGGACGTGGTCGTGCACCTGGCGGCGGCGGTCGGCGTCAAGCTGGTGTTCGAGCGACCGATCGAGACGATCGAGCGCAACGTGCGCGGCACCGAGCACGTGCTGCAGGGGGCGCTGCGGCACGGCCGCAAGGTGTTCCTGGCCTCGACGTCCGAGGTCTACGGCAAGGAGACGCCCGACGGCCGCGCGGTGTTCCGGGAGATGGACGACGTGACGCTCGGCGTGTCGATGCGCTGGTCGTACGCGTGCTCGAAGGCCCTGGACGAGTACCTGGCCCGCGCGTACCACCAGACGAAGGGGCTCCCGGTGGTGATCGGCCGCCTGTTCAACACGGTCGGCCCGCGCCAGAGCGGCGCCTACGGTATGGTGATTCCGCGGTTCGTCGACTGGGCGCTGGCCGGCGCGCCGATCCAGGTGTACGGGGACGGCCGCCAGGTGCGCGTGTTCGCGCACGTCCACGACACGGTGCGGGCGCTGTGGGCGCTGATGAACGAGCCGCGCGCCGAGGGGCAGATCGTCAACATCGGCGGCGCCGAGGCGGTCACGATGCTGGAGCTGGCGCGGCGGATCACCGCGCTGGCGGGGAGCGACTCGGAGATCGTCCTGGTGCCCTACGAGCAGGCGTACGGCCCGGGCTTCGAGGACATCCGCGTGCGCGTGCCCGATCTCGCCAGGCTCCAGGAGCTCGTCGGGTACCGGCCCGCCTTCTCGCTCGACGCCATTCTTCGCGACATGGTGGAGGATGGACGCCGCCGCCTCGACCGCTAGGGGCGTGCTGATCCTCGTCAACGGCCCCGAGGCCGGCGCGCTCGGCGAGCGGGCGCGCTGGGTCGGCCGCGCGGCCGGCGCCGACGCGACGATCGTGTTCCGTGCCGGCGGGCGCGCCAGCGCGATCGCGGCGTTCGTGGGGCGGGTGCGGGCGGCGCGGCCGCGCCTCGTGTACCTCGTCGACACGTCGATCGCCACGGTGGTGGCGGGGACGTGGGCGCGCCGACTTGGCGCGCGGGTGGTGCTGGACACCGGCGACGCGACGGCGGCCCTGACGCGAGCGACGGGACGCCTCGGCCCGCTCGGGGCTCTCGCGGCGCCGCGGTTGGAGCGGGCCGCCTACGCGCTGAGCACGACGATCGTCGTGCGATCCGCCGAGCTGGGCCGCCACGTCCAGTCGCTGGCCGATCGGCCCGTCGTCGTGGTGCCCGACGGCTACGACCCCGCCCTCGTCGACGGCTCGGGCGGCGAGCGCCACCGGCGCCAGTGGGGCGTCGACGGCCGTCGCATCGTCATCGGCGTGCTCGGCTCCGCCCACTGGAATGCGCGCCGGCAGTGGTGCTACGGCCGCGACGCCATCGAGGCGGTGGCGGCGGCCCGCCGTCCGGACGTCGTGGGCGCGCTGCTGGTGCGCGGCGACGGCCTGCCGAGGCTGCGCGCGCTCGCCGAGGCCCGCCACGTGCGTGACCGCGTGGTCTTCGCCGATCCCGGTGACGCGCGGGCGGCGTGGCAGCAGCTCGCCGCCGTCGACGTCGCGCTGTCCACGCAGACGAACGACGTGGTGGGTCGCGTGCGGACCACCGGCAAGCTCGTGCAGTACATGGCGGCGGGCCGCTTCATCCTCGCCAGCCGCGTGGGAGCGGCCGCCGCGTTGCTCCCGGACGAGATGCTCGTCGACTATCATGGGGCCTGGGATGAGGACTACTTCACTCGATTGGCCGCGCGCATCGATGAGCTGCCCGACCGTCGCGCCCTGGCCGAGCGCGGCGCGCGGCTGCGTTCGGTGGCCGAGCCGTTCGCGTACCCGCGACTGGTGGAGACGCTGAGAACCCACGTCTTCGCGGCCGGCTAGCGTGCCGACCTGGCTGGCCGGCACCGCGCTGGGGCTCACCTTCGATCGGTGGACGCTCGCGCTGGCGCTCGCGATGACGGGCGTGTGGATCGCGTCGCCGTGGCTGCTGGTCAGCCGCGGGCGCGGCTGGCGCGCCGTGCCCCTGTCGCTACTGGGCTGGTCCTGGATCGCGTTCGGCCTGGCCTTCGTCGTGCGCTTCTGGGTGCTGTCGATCGACGCCGTCACCTACGGCGACCTGTCCGAGCGCCTGCTGCTGATACCGCCGGCGGTCGTCGACCAGGCGCTCCTGCTCGGCACGCTCTACTGGGCCGCCGTCCTGCTCGCGTATCGATTCGGCGGGGCGCCGCGGCTCAACCCGCTGGCGTCGGTGGGCCGGGTCGTCGGGGCCGGCGCCGTGTCCGCCTACGATGCGCTCGCGGTGCTGGCGGTCGTGGCCATGGTCCTCGGCACCGACGTCGAGCTCACGCCGCCGGCGCTGGTGCGGCCGCTCGCGCTGGTCGGCTCGCTGTGGGCCGTCGCGGCGGCGGCGGCCTGGTTCCTCTCGCTCGAGGGCGGCGTCCGGCGGCGATTCGCGGTACGCCGCTGGGTGTACCTGGTGCCGGGCCTCGTCAGCTTCGTGCTCGAGCCGTTCCGTGAGCGGCTCCTGCTGATGCTGCTCATCCCGTTCCTCGCCGCCCTGTTCGCGGGGCGGCGGCTGCGGCTGGGCGTCCTGATCGTCGTGTTCGCGGTGTTCGCCATCGCGAGCACGATCACGGTGGGCTGGTACCGGCAGGTGGCCTGGGACCGCGACGACACGCCGGCGAGCGGCGATCACCTCGACCCGGACGTGTGGCTGAAGGAGCCGTACTACGCGCCGTGGACCGCGGTCCTGCGGCGCTTTCACTCGTTCGACTCGCTGGTGTTCTATACCTACCTCGTCCCCGACGTCGTGCCGTTCGACGCGGACCGCAATCCCCTCCTCGACCTGCTGCTCGAGGGATTCGTGCCGCGCGCGCTCTATCCGGACAAGCCGGAGTCGCGCCGGGCGATGCTCTTCTCGGTCACGCTGTGGTCGTACGGCGACGCGGGGCGGAGCGAAGCCAACATCGCGCCGTCGATGGCGGGAGACCTCTACGGCGTGGGTGGATGGGGGTGGGTCGTGCTCGGCGGCGCCGGCTGGGGCGCGCTGCTCGGCGTGCTCGATCGCTGGCGACAACGACTGCCGGCCGGTGGACAGGCCGTCGTCGTCACCGTGCTGGCCTTGCTGGCCGCGGGTGGGATCGAGCGGGACTTCGCGCGGGCGGCGGCCACGCTGATCCAGAGCACGATCGTGCTGATCGGCACGGCGATCGTCCTGCGGCGCGCGCTCGGGGCGGGCCGCGGGACGCTCACCGGAGTCCACCCACCGCCGCCCGGCGAGTGGAGCCGGGAGCCGGCGCCGGCGCCCTGAGGCGGCGATGTGTGGCATCGTCGGGCTCGCCGGGGTCGAGGATGCCGCGCTCGTCCGCCGCATGGCGGGAGCGGTGGCCCACCGCGGCCCCGACGGCGAGGGGTTCTTCGTCGGCGACGGCGTCTCGCTCGGGGTGCGTCGGCTCGGCA
Source organism: Methylomirabilia bacterium (assembly GCA_041493815.1). Taxonomy (GTDB): domain Bacteria; phylum Methylomirabilota; class Methylomirabilia; order Rokubacteriales; family CSP1-6; genus AR5. The sequence goes on along the minus strand of JBGPZN010000030.1, from coordinate 1,784 downwards.
TCATCGATCCGGCCGGCAGCGACCAGCCGCTCCGCAACGAGGACGGCCGCGTGCTCACGATCTTCAACGGCGAGGTGTACAACTACCGCCGGCTCCGGCCCTTCCTCGAGAAGCACGGCCACAGCTTCCGCACGGCCGGTGACGCCGAGACCGTCGTGCACCTCTACGAGGAGTACGGCGACGCCGGCGTACACCTGCTGCGGGGGATGTTCGCGTACGCCGTCTGGGACGGCCGGCACCGTCGGCTGCTGCTGGCTCGGGACCGGCTCGGCATCAAGCCGCTCTACTACGTGCAGTCGGGCGCGAGGCTGGCGTTCGCCTCCGAGATCAAGGCGCTGCTCGCCGTCCCCGGCGTCTCCCGCGAGCTCGACGCCGATGCGCTGCAGCTGTACCTGACGCTGCAGTACGTGCCCGGCGCGGCCACGATCGTGAAGTCGATCCGCCGGCTGCCGCCGGGGCACCTGCTCACGTGGCGGGACGGACGCGTCGAGGTGCGCCGGTACTGGGACCTCGTCCTCGACGAGGGCGAGCGCCGGGTCAACGCGGACACCGCGGCCGAGGAGTTCCGCGGCCTGCTCGAGGAGTCGGTCGCGGATCACCAGATCAGCGACGTGCCGCTGGGTGTGCTGCTGTCGGGCGGGCTCGACTCCGCCGCCGTCACCGCGCTGCTGGCTGGCGGCGGCGGCCGCGTCAAGACGTTCACCGTCGGCTTCGACGTCGCCGGCGCCGAGGGCGAGCTGGCGGAGGCCCGGGTCGTCGCCCGCCACTTCGGGACCGACCATCACGAGATCGTGATGAGACCCGCCCTGGCGGACGCGCTGCCCGACATCGTGCGCATGCAGGACGAGCCGGTCGCCGATCCGGCGGCGGTCCCGACCTTCTTCATCTGCAAGTTCGCGTCGCGGTCCGTCAAGGTCGTGCTGAGCGGCGAGGGGGGCGACGAGCTCCTCGGCGGCTATCCCCGCTACGGCTGGCTGCGGCTCGGCGAGCGGCTGCGGCACTGGCCTCGCCTGACGGCGGCGACGGCCGCGCTGCTGCGCGCGTTGCCGCGGGAGCTCTCGGCTGGGCGCGTCGTGCGGCGGCTGGACACCCTCGTCGGTACCGCACCGCTCGAGGACCGCCACCTGGATTGGGTGGCGACGATGAGCGGCGACGTCCAGCGCGCGCTGACCGGCGACGGCGGCTGGGGCGCGACGAGCGGGTTCGTGCGCCGGCTCCTGCATCGGGTCGGCACCGGCGATCCCGTCCACGCGCTGATGTATCTCGACTTCAACACCTGGCTTCCCGACGACGTGCTCGTCAAGACCGATCGCATGAGCATGGCCGCCTCGATCGAGGCGCGGGTGCCATTCCTCGACCACCGGCTGGTGGAGTTCAGCGCCGGCCTGCCGGCCTCGGTGAAGGTGAAGAGCCTGGGCACGAAGGCGCTGCTGCGCCGGGCCCTGCGTCGTGACCTGCCGGCCGCCACCCTGCGGCGGCCCAAGCGGGCCTTCCTGGTGCCGCTGCGCCATTGGCTGCGCGGAGAGCTGCGCGACCTCGTCGACGCCGCGTTGACGTCGGCGGCGGCCCGGGCGCGCGGGTTGTTCCAGCCGGCGGCGGTGGCGCGCCTGCTCCACGAGCAGCGGACCGGATCCCACGATCACAGCCGGGCGCTGTGGACTCTGCTGTGCCTGCAGCTGTGGCTCGACAACGTCCTCGATGCGCCTGCTGCTGCTCACGATTGATTTCCCGCCCGCGCGGGGTGGCGTCCAGCAGCTGCTGGCGCAGCTCGCGGCGGGGCTCGC
>JBGPZN010000246.1:0-5459 GCA_041493815.1 Methylomirabilia bacterium | reverse complement strand
CTGGAAGAGGTCAACCGGCTGGTGTCCTCCTCGCTCAACGTCGAGGAGGTGCTCCAGAACCTGGCCCGGGCCATCGCCCAGTTCTTCGACGCGCCGTTCGTGAGCATCTGGGCCTACGACGTGGCCGCCCAGCGCCTGCGGCGCGCGCTGACCTTCGGCGACCTCGAGCTGGCCGCCGTGCTGCGCGACGACCTCGCCCTCGGCGAGGGCGCGGTGGGCTGGGTGGTGGAGCATCGCGAGCCCATCCTGTGGACCGACGCCGTGAACGACCCGCGCTTCCTCGACGCGCCCCAGATGCGCGAGCACGGCCTGCACTGGATGACGGCGTACCCGATCGCCATCGGCGACCGGATGCTGGGCGCCTTCGCCGTGCACCGGGCGGCGGCGTTGCCGATGACGCCGGAGACGCTGACGCTGATGGGCTCGCTGGCCGCCCAGGCCGCCATCGCGCTCGAGAACGCGCGCCTGTACTCGGAGACGAGCCGGCGCCTCACCGAGACGCGGGCGCTGCTCGAGGTCGCCGAGATCCTCTCCTCCACCCTCGACTCCCGGCGCCTGCTCAAGCGCGTGGCGCTCAAGGTGGCGCAGGTCTGCCGCGTGGACCGCTGCACCCTCGAGATGTGGGACGGCGACCGCGTGATCCCGCTGATGTCGCAGTTCGCCGACGGCCGCAAGACGCCGCGGATGTGGGAGCGCTTCCAGACCGTGGAGGCCGGGCCGCCCGAGGCCATCCCGGCCAATGCGCGGGTGATCGACACGCGCCAGCCGCTGCTCATCGACGACTGCGCGACGTCGCCGCTCATCCCGGCCGCCTGGGTCGAGGCGTTCGGGCTGCGCGCATGCCTGATCGTGCCGATGCTGCGCCAGGAGCGCGTGATCGGCGTCATGACGCTGGACTACTGCGACCGCCCGGCGCGCTTCCAGGATTGGCAGCGGGACCTCTCGCTGGCCATCGCCGGCCAGATCGCGCTGGCGCTGGAGAACACGCGGCTCTACACCGAGGCGCAGGAGCGGCTGCGGGAGACGCGCACGCTGCTGGCCGTCGGCCAGGTGCTCTCGCAGCCGGCGCCGACCGATATCGTCCTGCGCGGCGTGGCCGCCGAGGTGGGCCGCGCGTTCGGCGCCGACACGGTCGGCGTCTACCTGGTGGACGAGCGGCGGGTGACGCTGGTGCCGGCCGCCGGGTACCACGTCCCCCGGGACCTGCTCGACTTCTTCCTGCGCAGCCCGGTCGTCCTCGAGCGGTCGTCGGCACTCACCGCCGCGTTCCGCGATGCCCGGCCGGTGTGGAGCGGCAACGTCGGCGAGGATCCCGGGTACGACGAGGAATGGGCGGGCGCCCTGCCGCCGTTCTCGCTGCTGTTCGCGCCGACCCTGGCCCACGGCCAGCCGGTCGGCGGCCTCTTCCTGGTGTGGTGGCGCCCGGGGCGCGCGTTCCCGGCGCCCGAGGTCCGGCTCCTGGACGGCATCGCCGCCCAGGTCGGCCTCGCCATGGAGAACGTGGAGCTGGCCCGGCAGACGCAGATCAAGCTGACGGAGACCGAGACCCTGCTGTCGGTGAGCCGCGCCGTCTCCTCCACGCTCGACGTCCAGAGCCTGGTGCGCCTGTTCCTCCGCCAGGTCGCCACCACGTTCGGCGCCGACACCGTCGGTCTCTGGATGGTGGACGAGACGGGCCAGTGGCTGACGCCGTTCGCCGGCTACCGGGTGCCCCCCGCGCAGCTGTCGGCCCTGCGCGAGGTCCGCCTGTCGCTGGTGGATCACGCGATCTACGCCGAGGCGGCCCGGACCCGGCGGGCGGTGTTCTCGGCCGACGCCGCCAACGATCCGCGGATGCCGCCGATCATCCGCGAGGAGGCCCCGCACCGCAGCCACCTCTTCGTGCCGGTCGTGGCCAAGGACCGGATGATCGGCGGCTTCGCGGCCGTGTGGTGGGAGGGCGGGCGCGACTTCAGCGCGAGCGACATCGCCCTCGTGGAGGCCATCGCCAACCAGGCTGGCGTCGCCATCGAGAACGCGCGGCTGTTCGAGGAGAACCGCCGCCGGGTCGAGGAGCTGTCGGTCCTGCACGAGCTGTCGCGCGCGGTCACCGGCGAGCTCGACCGCGCGACGCTGCTGCAGGCCCTCCGCACGCAGCTGGCCCGGGTCCTCGACGTGCGCAACCTGGTCGTCGTCCTCCGGACCGAGGACGGTGACGAGCTGGAGGTGGCGCTGCGAATCATCGACGACGCGCGCGAGGACAGCGAGCCGAAGCGGTATCCGTCGCGCGGGATCGGGCTCATGACGCCGGTGCTGGAGTCGGGCCAGCCCCTGCGCACCGACGACTATGCCGCCGAGTGCACGCGGCGGGGCGTGCGTCCGGTGCCCGCCTCCGAGCGGATGCGCCACTGGCTGGGGGTGCCGCTGAGCGCGCGCGATCGGGTGCTTGGGGTCCTGGTGCTGCGCAGCGCCGACCGGCCGTTCACCGAGGCCGAGGAGCGCCTGCTCCTGAACGTCGCCCACCTCGCCGCGCTGGCGCTGTCCAGCGTGCGCCTCTACGAGGACCGCACGCGCGCCTACGGCGAGCTGGCGGCCGCCCAGGACCAGCTCGTGCGCACGGAGAAACTGCGCGCGCTGGGCGAGATGGCCTCGGGCGTCGCCCACGACTTCAATAACTTGCTGGCCTCGGTGCTGGGCCGCGCCCAGCTCCTGCTGCGCCGCGTGCAGGAGCCCCAGCTGCGCCAGTGGCTGCAGGTGATCGAGCGCTCCGCGCTGGACGGCGCCCAGACGGTGCGGCGGCTGCAGGAGTTCACGCGCATCCGGCGCGACCAGCAGCTGGTGCCGCTCGACATCAACCAGGTTGTCCGCGACGCGCTGGAGATCACCCAGTCGCGCTGGAAGGAGGAGCCGACCAGCCGCGGCATCGCGGTCGAGGTCCGCACGGTGCTGGCCGAGGTGCCGGCGGTGCTCGGCGACGGCTCCGAGCTGCGGGAGGCGATGACGAACCTCATCCTGAACGCGCTGGACGCGATGCCCGAGGGCGGCACGCTGACCCTGACGACCGCGCTGGTGGACGAGCGCATCGAGATCGCGGTGGCCGACAGCGGCGTGGGCATGCCGCCCGAGGTCCGCGACAAGGTGTTCGATCCGTTCTTCACGACCAAGGGGCCCCAGGGCACCGGCCTGGGCCTGTCGATGACCTACGGCATCATCTCGCGTCACGGCGGCTCCATCGCCGTGGAGAGCGAGCCCGGCCGGGGCTCGACCTTCCGCCTGTCGCTGCCGCGCGGAGTCGACGTGCAGCCGGAGCCGGCGCCGCCGCGGACGGTGGTGACGCCGGCCGTGCGCGCCATGCGCTGCCTGGTCGTCGACGACGAGCCGCCGGTGCGCGAGGTGATCGGCGACATCCTCGAGTCGGCCGGTCACTACGTGGTGACGCTGGGCGACGGCGGCGAGGCGATCGCGCGCTTCGCCGCCGAGCCCTTCGATCTGGTGGTCACCGACCTCGCCATGCCGCGCGTGTCGGGCTGGCAGGTGGCTCGCGCCGTGAAGCACGCGGCGCCGCACGTGCCGGTGTTCCTGGTCACCGGCTTCGGCGTCGAGCTGTCGGCCGAGGAGCGGCGCGCCCACGGTGTCGATCTGGTCCTCGTCAAGCCGCTGCAGATCCAGGAGATCCTCGACGCCGTGGCCGAGGTGGCCCGCGCGCGGCCGTGACCGCTCACCGTTGACCGGAGGAGTCCGATGGCCTATCAGCACCTGACCGTCGAGCGGGCGGCGAACGTCGCCACGCTCACCCTGAATCGCCCCGACGCCTACAACGCGCTCAACCTGCCGCTGGGCCGCGAGCTCTTCGCCGCCTCGCTCGAGCTGGACGAGGACCCCGAGGTGCGCTGCATCGTCGTCACCGGCGCCGGCCGCGCGTTCTGCGCGGGCGGCGACGTCAAGGACTTCGTCGACAACCTCGACCGCATCGGTGTGCACATCAAGGAGCTGACGACCTATCTGCACGGCGCCATCTCGCGCTTCTGCCGGAGCGACAAGCCGGTGATCGTGGCCGTCAACGGCATCGCCGCCGGCGGCGGCTTCAGCCTGGCGCTGTCCGGCGACCTCGTCGTCGCGGCCGAGTCGGCGAAGTTCACGATGGCCTACTCGAAGATCGCGGCCAGCCCCGACGGCTCCTCGTCGTACTTCCTGCCGCGCCTGGTCGGCCTGCGCCGGGCGATGGAGCTGTACTTCACCAACCGCGTGCTCACCGCCCGGGAGGCGGTCGAGTGGGGGATGGTCACGCGCGCGGTGCCGGACGCCGAGCTGAAGGGCTCGGTGGACGCGCTCGCCCGCGAGCTGGCCCAGGGGCCGTCGAAATCGTTCGGGATCGCCAAGCGCCTGCTGCACCAGTCGACGTGGGAGAGCCTGGAGACGCAGATGGAGCTGGAGGCCCAGGGCATCGCCGCCTGCGGCCACACCGAGGACTTCCGGGCCGGCGTCACGGCGTTCGCCGCGAAGAAGACGCCGACGTTCCGCGGGCGCTGAGCCCGCTGGCCGGGTACTCTTGTCGGGGGAGGACGCGATGAAGCCACGCCTGTACTACCGCCCGGGCTGATCCTCGTGCGCCAAGACGAAGGAGCTCCTCACGTCTTGGGGGATCGAGTTCGATCCTGTCGACATTCAGGCCGAGCCCGCCGCCGTCGCCGATCTCAAGCGTCTGGGCGTGCCGCGCGTGCCCGCCGTTTCCGTTGGTGATCGTGCCGTCCACGGCTGGAACCCCGCGGGCTACGCCGAGCTGCTCGGCGTCCCCTACGCCGCCGGCACCCAGCTCCCGCCGCGCGAGCTGGCCCGGCGGATGGATCGCATCCTCGAGTCCGCTCAGGGGCTGGTGAGCCGCTTCGACGAGCGCCAGCTCGACGTGATCCCGCCCGAGCGCAAGCGCTCGATCCGCGACCTCGGGTATCACGTCTTCCGCGTCGGCCTGTCGTTCATCGACGCCATGGACCAGGGGCGGCTGCCCGACACCTGGTTCGAGGAGCGCGCGGTCGCCGAGATGCGCGACGGCGGCGACGTCGCCCGCTGGGGCGCGCTCGTCCGCGCGCGCATCGCCGGCTGGTTCGAGGGCGCCCGCGACGACGAGTTCGAGCGCGTCGTCGACGTCTACTACGGTCCGCAAGGCGCCCACGACCTGCTCGAGCGCACGACGTGGCACTGCGCGCAGCACCTGCGCCAGGTCTACGTCCTGGCCGAGCGCCTGGGCGTCACGCCGCCAGCGCCGCTGCCGGTCGAGACGTTCAAAGGATTGCCGCTACCCGACGCGCTCTGGTAGTCGACCGGGCATGACCGGCGTCCCCGCCGCCGCGGTGGCCGATCTCTCCGAACCTTCGCGGAGCGGGAGGCGCGCGGCCGCTCGGAGCTCTACGAGGCGCTGGCCCTGGGCGTGGCCGCTGATCCGGCGATGCTCGCCTGCCACCGCGGACCTCGCTCCGGGCGGG